>CAJXSA010000359.1 GCA_913060595.1 uncultured Ignavibacteria bacterium | reverse complement strand
CATCTGCACTTCCGCCTCTTCGACTTCGATGCTGCCGTCGGTCAGCGCCTTTTTCACGTCTTCGAGCGCAGAGGATTCGGTGACGATCTCGAAATGCTCGTCTTCCGTGCTCATGTCCTCCGCCCCGGCCTCGATGGCGAGCATCATCAGCTCGTCCTCGTCATATCTCTTCGGGATGGTGATCACGCCCTTGCGGTCGAACTTCCAGCCAACGGCGCCCGCCTCGGCCAGGTTGCCGTTGTTCTTCGAAAACAGGTGGCGAATTTCGGCGACAGTGCGGTTTTTATTGTCGGTGATGGTTTCGATCAGGAAGGCCACGCCGCCCGGACCGTAGCCCTCGTAGGTGATTTCTTCATAATTGACGCCCTCGACTTCACCGGTGCCGCGCTGAATCGCGCGCTTGATGTTGTCGTTGGGCATGTTGGCGCCCTTGGCCTTGTCCACCGCGAGTCGCAGGCGGGGATTGGCGTCAGCGTCGCCGCCGCCGTCGCGGGCGGCAATGGTAATTTCCTTGATGAGGCGGCCGAAGAGCTTGCCGCGCGCGGCATCCTTGGCACCCTTGGCCCGTTTGATGGTCGACCATTTGGAATGACCAGACATCGTAACCTCCAGAACAGTGGGTATGTATTAATCTTCCTGGTAACTCTTGATCTGCGCGAGGATTTCCTGCTGCGTGCGCTCCTCGTTCGCGGGACGCACATCCTTGAGCTTCAGCTGCGGAAAGACGTTGCCGTTCCAGCTGTTCTCTTCGATGGTGAAGAGAATGTCGATGCGGGCGCCTTCGCCCGAGACGTCGGGCAACCGTGAACCGAGACTGAAGCCGATGCAGTCGAACACCACGCCGTCCTGCCGCACCTTGAGCTTGAGATGGTCGCGTCCGACGATGCGGGGACTGCCGAACACCTCCACGTCGTGCGAAAAGAACACGGGACGCGGATTGCCCGGACCGAAAGGCGCGAACTGCTTGAGGATGCGGAAAAAGCGCGGCGTGATTTCAGGGAGCCGGATTCGCGCGTCGGCGACGATCTCATGCGTGAGCATTTCCTCGTCGAGCATTTCGTCGGCCACTTTCATGAAGCACTCGCGGAACTGCGGGATCATGTCGATCTCCAGCGCGAGACCGGCGGCGTACTTGTGACCACCGAACTGTAGCAGCAGGTGCTCGCAGCGCCGAAGCGCCTCGTAGATATTGAAATTCATGATGCTGCGCGCGGAGCCCTTGGCCACACCGTCGATGGTGGTCAGCAGCACCGTCGGACGATAGAACTTCTCCACCAGGCGCGAGGCCACGATGCCGATGACACCGGGATGCCAGTCGCCGTTGTGCAGCACGATCGGACGTTCCTCGTCGCCGGCGAGGAAGTCCTCCGCCACCTGCGCGGCGTGATTGAAGGTCTCCTCGTCGATGACGCGGCGGTTGCGGTTTTCCTCTTCGAGAATGAGGGCGCATTCCCGCGCCCGCACGTCCTCGTCGCAGGTCAGCAGTTCGACGGCGCGGGTGGCGTCGCCGAGGCGTCCGACCGCATTGATGCGCGGCGCCATGACGAAGACGATCTGCTGTGCGGTCAGGTCGCCGTAGCGCAGGTTCGAGGAATCCATCAGCGCCTTGATGCCGGCGCGCGGACTGTCGTTGATGATTTTCAGTCCATAGTGCACGAGGATGCGGTTCTCGCCCACCATGGGCACGATATCCGCCGCCGCGGCGATGGCCACGAAGTCCAGATACTCGTACGGCACCTCGCGCATGGAGTAGTATTCGGCCAGTCCCTGTATGAGCTTGAAGCCCACCCCGGCGCCGGAAAGATACTTGAAGGGATAGAGGCAGCCCGGCTTGAGGGGGTCGAGCACGGCGTGCGCGTCGGGAATTTCCGGTCCCGGCTCGTGGTGATCACAGATGATCACGTCCATGTTCTTGGTTTTCGCGTACTCCACCTGCGTGACCGCGGTGATGCCGCAGTCGATGGAAATGAGCAGCGTGGTTCCAATGCCGTCGGCGTAGTCGATGCCGGCTTCCGATATACCGTACCCCTCGCTCATGCGGTCGGGGATGTACACCTCGACGTCGCATCCGATGCGCTGAAGGTACAGGTACAGGAGGCTGGCACTGTTGGTCCCGTCAACGTCATAGTCCCCGTACACGAGGACCTTTTCCTTCTTATCCTTTGCCGCAACGATACGCGACACGGCCTTTTCCATATCGGACATCAGAAAAGGGTTGTGCAGCTGATCGAGCGAGGGACGGAAGAACGCTTTCGCGGAATCGTAGTCCTCGATTTCGCGACTGATCAGGATCGAAGAGATGACTTGAGGTACATGAATCTCCTCAACAAGCCGACGCACCTTGGCAGGATCCCCGGGGGGCCTGATGCTCCATTTTGCGTCCATGAGTGAATCCTTTTTGTAATTTGTACTATAAACATATTCTCAACTCTTTTCTTTTTTCTCAATTTCTGGGGGTAACAAGGGACTCACGTCCATCTGTAAGCCGAATTCTGTCTGTTCCGCGACGCGCCGTGCGCGCCGGCCGGAAGAGGCAGCCATCTATCTGGATCCCGCGTTACCGCGGGATTCACGCGACCTACCCGAATGCCGGTCCGCCGGGGCGGACGCCGTACGGGCCGCACGGCTCTTGCGACAGCATTCCTACGCGGTCTTGCTCCGGGTGGGGTTTGCCAGGCCAGACTGTCTCCAGTCTGCCGGTGCGCTCTTACCGCACCATTTCACCCTTACCTTTTCCCATGCCGAAGCACGGGAACGGGCGGTGTGTTTTCTGTTGCACTTTCCGTCGCCTTTCGGCGCCCGGACGTTATCCGGCACCCAGCCCTGCGGAGTTCGGACTTTCCTCCCCTGCGCGAGGCAGAGGCGGCTGCCCGATGGACATGAGTCCGCCTTGTTATATGCTCGTGTCTTGAGCGATTTCTTCGGAGACGAGTATGCGTCCGCAGTGCTCGCAGATGAAGAGACGGTCATTCTTCTTCACCTCGAGAATCATCTGCGGGGGAACGATGTTGTAGCAGCCGCTGCAGGATTCCCGGCGGATCGGCGCGACGGCCTTGCCCTTGGCTTCCCGGATGCGGCCGTACAGCACGAGATCGCGCTCGAGGATGTCCTTGAGCAGCTCTTCCCGCTGCGTCTCGTACGTCTTCTCTTCCTCGTTCGTGGCCGCGAGGATTTCTTTCAGTTCCTCGCGCTTGACTTCGAGTTCCTTGACCAGCTCCTCGTGACGCGCTTCGAATTCCGTCTTGCTGGTCTTGAGCTCCTCGGCCCGCTCGACGGTCTGCTCGATCTGTGCTTCATGGCTGGCGATGGTGCTCTCCGCCGTTTCCATCTCGCGGGTGAGCGCGTCGTATTCCTTGTTGTTCGTCACTTCGAGCTGCTGCCCCTTGTACTTGTCGATCTTCGCGATCAGTTCGAGGGACTCTTTCTCCATCTGGCTGCGTTCGACCGCGCCTTTCTTCAGCGCCTCGTCACATTCCTCGATGCGCTGTTCGACCATCTTCAGTTCTTCTTCCATGGTGTTCACGGTTTCAGGAAGGTCGCCGCGCAACTCGCGCAATTCATCGAGTTCGGTGTCCAGCAGCTGAAGCAGGTACAGCGATTGAAGTGTGCTTTTCAAGAGATCTCCTTTAATTCTTCCTGTCTAGACAAACCGCACGGGATTGGTGTCGGTCTGGGCATGTAAAATATCAATTTTTTGCTTGTCATCGAAAAACCTGCGCGCGAGTTCTTTCGCGCAGAGCCGGATAAACAGCTGTTCTGTCTCGTAATGTCCTGCATCGACGAGCAGGATTTCGTGCGCATGATCGAGAAAGGTGTGATGCGTCAGGTCGCCGGTGACGAGGACATCCGCACCCGCCG
>CAJXSA010000358.1 GCA_913060595.1 uncultured Ignavibacteria bacterium | reverse complement strand
GGTGTGGCGGTGGGCAGGATGCCCATGTAGAAGTCTTTTTCAATCGTGTACAGGTTGCGCAGATGCTGTTCCATCACCAGCCACTGGTCGTAGCGCATGCAGTCGATGACGAAAAAGAACACCGGTCCCTTTGAATCGAGATGGGGAAGGAGGAAGCGGTCGACCACCTGGGGGGAGAGGGTGACGTCGTCGTCCTCGAGCCAGTCGCGGTAGTTCCGCTCGACAAACTTGCAGAACTCCTGGTTGCATTCCTTCCGCTGATCCGCCATGGTCTGCTGCAGACCGAGACGGGGATGCTGGTCGAGTTCGATTTCCCATTCCACCAGCTTCTTGTAGATCTCCATCCATTCCTCGAGATCCAGCGGACCCTGCAGCTTCATCGAAACATCGTTGAATTCGCGGATGTAATACTGCGCCGTGCGGTCGCCGACGATGCGTTTCCCCTGCAGTACTTTCTTGGCCACGAGGAGAATCTGACTGGGATTCACGGGTTTGGTCAGATAATCGCTGATTTTCTCGCCGATGGCCTCTTCCATGAGCGCCTCTTCCTCGTTTTTCGTCACCATGACGACTGGGAGGTTCGGCTGAAGCTCCTTGATGGCAGAGAGCGTTTCAAGTCCGCCCATCCCCGGCATCGACTCATCGAGCAGTATAAGGTCGACGGTTTCCCCGCGGACGAAATCCAGGGCGTCTTCCCCGTTCGTCACAGTGTTAACATGAAAACCGCGCTGCTCGAGATGGAGGATATGCGGACGGAGAAGCTCTACTTCGTCATCGACCCAGAGAATATGGCCCTTGTCTTCCGACATGTTGGGAATCCTTGCGCTTGCGTGTGTGGAATCAGTTCAAACAAGAAAACTACGAAACATCGCATGTGCAAACAAGGTATCGCGCGGGGCCCGCGCATCGGCGGGACGGGCGCATGCGAACAAAAATCCGATGCGGATGCAACTTTTTGCACGGTGCATTGTCAAACTACCCGAATCCGCCCGTTCGCTCCGGCAGAATTCCATGTATAACACCCCGCGCGGCATGGCCGCGCCTCATCCCCTCGGAGGAGTATATGCGTCTCACCATTCGAGATCTCGCTCTCACAACGCTCGTGATTGCAGGCACCCTGTTCTTCTATGCATGCAGTTCGGATGACGACCCTGTCACGCCCCAGGTTGGGCCCGTGTCTCAGCACAGCGGCAGCATGATCCTGATCGCGGCTGCGGGAGAGGACTTCAGCATGGGGTCGAGTGACGGAAGCAGCGATGAGCAGCCGGTGCATACCGTGCGCTTCACGAGGAGTTTCTGGATGGACACGACGGAAGTCACGCAGGCGTCCTTCAACGCTGTGATGTCTGCGGCGTATTCCGCCTATGTGACCCCCGCGTGGCACGCTCCCTACGGGAAAGGGGACCGCATTCCTGCGTATCTCACGGAGTGGGGTGATGCGGTGCTGTATTGCAACGCGCGCAGCTCCGCCGATGGCCTGGAGCCGGTCTACAGTTATGCAGAGATACTGGGCACTCCGGGCAACGGCTGTGAGCTTACCGAGGTGGTGGCGGATCTTGCGAAGAACGGCTACCGGCTGCCGACGGAGGCGGAATGGGAGTTCGCTGCCCGTGCGGGAGGCACATCCGATTTCTCCTGGGGAAAGAGCGCCTCCGGATACCCGGTGAGCGCAGCGGACAGCGCGGAGATCGCCGCACACGCGGTGTGGGCCGGAAATTCATGGAATCTCGGTTCCGGAGATGCGCGCTTCGGCATGCAGGAAGTGGCCGGACGGACTGCGAACGCCTTCGGCCTGTATGACATGTACGGCAACGCGTGGGAGTGGTGCCACGACTGGTACGACGCCGCGTACTATGAAACCGCACAGGCGATCGATCCTTCCGGACCCGCAAGCGGGCAATGGCATACGCTCCGCGGTGGCAGCTGGGGGAATGAAGTGATACATCTGCGGGCCTCGAACCGTACCTTCAGCACACCCGACTACCTGTTCAACTTCATCGGATTCAGGACCGTCCGCAACGCGGATTGATCCGTATTCAATCACAGCAGCACAGAGCGTCATGAAATCCTTCACGATTCTCCTCGTCATTCTTATCGGCATGAACGTTTCTGTCGCACAGGAAGTCGATTCCACCGCCCTCCTGTTCGATGACAGCATCGTGCACGAATTCAATATCGTTTTTTATTACCCGGACTGGGAGGATTCCCTTACCTACTGGTATGAACACGGAGAAGAGTACATACCAGCGCGCATTGAGTATGCGGGACTTGTGTTCGACAGTGTCGGCGTGCGCTACAAAGGGAATTCGTCGTATACCATGGCGCGCAGAACACCGAAAAAACCGCTCAAGTTCAAGTTCGACGAGTATCGCAGCAAACAGGAGTGCTTCGATGTTGAGAAACTGAATTTCAGCAACGCGACAAAGGATCCGACCTTCCTCCGGGAAAAACTCTGCTACGATATCCTGCGCACGCGCACGCATGCGCCGCGTGCCGCGTGGGCCGCGATACATGTGGACGGTGCGCTGCTCGGATTGTACACCATGGTCGAGCAGGTGGACAAGAAATTTCTCAAGCGGCACTTCGCAGACAATGACTTCAATCTGTACAAGTCGGCCGACGATGGTGCCACCCTGGAGTATCTCGGCTCTTCGGGTGATGATTACAAGCGTGAGTTCGAACTCAAGACCAATGAAGACGAGGATGACTGGTCGCGCTTCGTGCAGATGGTTCAGGTCCTCAATCAAGCACCGGACGCGACCTTCCGAACCCTCGCGGGTGCATGGATAGATTTCAAGAGCGCCGTCATGATGCTCGCGTTCAACATGGTGCTGGGGAATTTCGACAGCTATACCGGCTCGGGAAGGAATTTCTACATCTATGACGACCAGGAAGGTGGGCAGTTCACATTCATCCCGTGGGATATCAACGAGGGGTTCGGCGCGTATTCAAACAACTGGAATGTATTCACCCAGGACGTTCTGAACGTGTCCAATCTCCAGCGTCGTCCGCTCAATCGACGCATCGTTTCGGATGAGCTTCTTCGCGCCGATTACCTGCGTGCCATCGCAGAACTGGTCGGCAGCGCGGCGCACGAGGATAGCATCGCGGCGCATATCGCCCGCTTCACGCCCCTGATCGACCCATGGGTGCGCGCAGACCAGTACAAGCTGTATACCTATCAGAACTTCCTCGACAATATCCACAGTGACGTGGTCATCGGCATCAACATGTCTGTTCCGGGACTGACACGTTTCTCTCAGACCCGCAACGCGGCGCTGCGCACACAGCTTCAGAATTACGCGGCGCTGTCTGCTGATGACATACCGAAGGCGGCTGCATTGACTGCGGATGTGTATCCGAACCCGGTCACTTCGACTTCCACGCTGGTCTATTCCCTCCCCGCTGCGGGATCTGTTCGCTGTGTGGTGTACGACGCGCTCGGCCGGGCTGTCAGGCGCATCGACGCAGCATCGCAGGAGCCGGGGACGCATCAGTACTCAATGGATATGACAGACCTGTCTCCCGGTGTTCATTTCTATCATCTTTTTCATACGGACGGAAGCGGCAACGTGGCGCAGACTACGGGACGCATTACCGTGCTTCACTAAAGAACAGAGGTTCGCATGTTCAGCAAAGTATCTTCTCCCACCAGGATAATGCACTGTGTGGCTTCGACGCGTGCGCTCTTCCGTCATGCTGCGCTGCTTCTCGCCGGCATCACCATGTTTTGCGCAGGCCTTGCCCGCGCCCAGTCTCCGTATGAGGGTTACACGCTGTTCTCGCCGAACAATGGCCGCGTAACGTACCTGGTCGATATGGACGGAAATACGGTGCATACCTGGCAGCATGGCCAGACAGGCGGG
>CAJXSA010000357.1 GCA_913060595.1 uncultured Ignavibacteria bacterium | reverse complement strand
CGCGTGTGGCCGTGCTCGCCACGAATGAAATCGAGTATGTGTTCCTGTTTTTCGCGCTGCAGAAACTCTCCGCCATCCTCGTCCCTGTCAATTTCCGCCTCACGCCGCGGGAGGGTTCCCATGTGCTGCGTGATGCGTCCCCGGCGCTGTTCATCTGCCAGGAGCAGTTTAACCCCGTGAGCTCAGAGCTCGACGCGGACGTGCGATCCATTCCCGTCCTCCGCTTCGACGGGGAAGACAGCATTGTGACGCGCATGTTCAACGAAAGCGCTGACGCGAAGCCGGTTCCGCAGGAGGCCGCCTTCGATACCCCCTGCATGATACTATACACATCGGGGACGACAGGCGCTCCGAAAGGTGCGGTGATCACGAACGGCATGCTGTTCTGGAACTCCGTGAACACGAGCATGCGCCTGAACCTGGTGGAGTCGGATGTTACGCTGACCTTCGCACCGTTCTTTCACACCGGGGGATGGAACGTGCTCACGACGCCTTTCCTGCATCGCGGGGCGCATGTGATTCTTCTGAAGAAATTCGATCCGGCTCATGTGCTCTCGCTCTGTGACGAACTGAAGGTGACGGTGCTCTTCGGGGTTCCCACGATGATGGACATGATGGCACAGGCTGAGAACTTCGAGAACGTGACGCTCGAGAGTGTGCGCTATGCCATCGTGGGCGGCGAACCGATGCCGCTTGATCTCATCCGTACCTGGCAGGCGAAGGGTGTGCCCATCCGTCAGGGGTACGGTTTGACAGAGTTCGGCCCGAATGTTTTCTCACTGAACGAGAAAGACGCTGAGCGGAAAATCGGTTCCATTGGTTTCCCGAACTTCTATATCGACACGCGCGTGATCGACGATGCCGGGCGTGACTGCGCGGACGGGGAAGTCGGAGAACTGCTCCTCCGAGGACCTGTCTGCACTCCGGGGTACTGGAACAATCCCGCGGCGACCGAAGCGGCTCTCACGGACGGCTGGCTGCGGACAGGTGATCTCGTGCGCCGGGACGATGAAGGCTATTTCTACGTGGTCGACAGGAAGAAAGACATGTTTATCAGCGGGGCGGAGAACGTCTACCCCGCGGAGATCGAGCATTTCCTCCGTGCCCACCCGGACGTGCAAGCCGTTGCCGTCACCGGGGTTCCGGATGAGCGGTGGGGCGAGGTCGGCAAAGCCTGGATCGTGCTGCGGGAAGGCGCGACGACGACGACACAGGATATCCTGGAATACTGTGCGGGAAAACTGGCCCGTTACAAGATTCCCCGCCACGTTGCATTTCTCGATGCCCTTCCCGTCAGCGACAGTGGTAAAATCTTGAAGAAACAGCTCAGGCAGATGCATGATGAAAGGTAAAAGCATTGAGGAAATCCGCGTCGGAATGACGGCGCAGTTCACGAAGACGATCACCGAGCACGACGTGTACACCTTTGCGGGTGTGACCGGAGATTTCAATCCTGTCCATGTCGACGCCGTTGCGGCGGAAGCAAGCATGTTCGGCGGTCGCATCGCGCATGGCATCCTGTGTGCCGGACTCATCTCCACGGTCCTGGGTATGGAGCTTCCCGGTCCCGGCGCCGTGTACGTATCGCAGAGCCTGCGCTTCAAGAAGCCGGTGTACTTCGGCGACACCGTCACCGCAGAGGTGGAAGTCTCCGAGAGCAACGCCGAACGCAACCGCGTCACCTTTCAGACACGCTGCCGCAATCAGGGCGGCGATGTTGTCGCGGAAGGGGAGTCGGTGCTCATGCCACGCAGGGCATGAGTTGCCTTCGGATTCCGGCGCATGTAGATTAGAGCAACTTCACTCACTCACATAACAGGAGCTCACCATGAAGTTTCGTCTTCTTCCCTTTTTCCTAGTCGCGGCGATGATGGTTTTTGTCGCATGTTCCGATGACGACGACGGCGACACGCCCATTACCCCGGACAACACCATTGCGATCAGCAATATCATTCCGATCTCTGGTCCGATCGGCTCCACCGTGCGGCTGCGCGGCAGCAACTTCGGTACCGACGCCTCCGAACTGAACATCACCTTCGGCGGCATCACAGTGACGCCCCTGGCCGTCGCCGACGATGAGATCAGCATTCGCGTTCCGGCCGAGCTTCCCATCGGTGTCGCCAGCATCAAGGTGCAGCGCAACGACGGCAACCAGATCACCGTGCAGTTCACTGTCGTGGATCCGATCGTTGGCGAGTGGGTCTCGGAAGGAGAGGACAATATCGCGCCTCTGCTGTATGGCGATCCCTTCCTGGTCCGCAAGATCGAGGCCACATTCAAGGCCGACGGTTCGTACATCGTCGTGCAGACCGATTCCAACGACGTCGCCACCACGCTGACCGGCGTGTATGTCGCCGCAGCAGGCGGTGCCGCTGCACCGAATGACGGCATCCGCACGATCACCGCGGAGCAGGGCCAGCCGGTCTCGATCACCGCGGAAGGCATCTATGAAGTCACCGTTGGCAGCAGTGAGGTGACCATGATGTACGAAGTGGTGCAGACCGCTCCCCCGATCGGTGTCGCGAAGCCGACGCCTGCGGGAGGATTCGGCAGCACGGCGGGCGGTGCCTTCGGCATGACCAACGTGCAGAAATACGTCAAGATTGATTAGCACACACACACGCCGCGTCCGCGCGGCAGTGTCTCCGACCTGCGCACATCACGGCACTTCGGTGCCGCGGTGTGCGCAGGAGTGTTTCCTTCCGAATGACACAGCAACGAGGATTGCCATGCGCAGCATACTGATACTGCTCCTGTGCCTGATTGCCACCCCGGCCCTCGCGCAGATGCCGGATTACCCGGTGGATGACGAGCGGAGCGACGGGGTCCCGGGCGAGCCCGCACCGGAGCTGCAGTTCATCGGGTACCTGTTCAACCGTTTCGCCACGACGAATATCGCTCCGACCAACGAACTGCTGCGTGCGCAGATCATCGGCCGGCTCTTCGGCGCGAATTCCACCACGACGTTCCCGCAGACCGCAGTCTTCGGTGCGACGCGTTTCGTGCCGCTCTTCGTGTACCGTCCTTCCATCATCGACGGCGCGGCGGTTTTTCGCGGACTGTTCAAAGTGGACATGACCTGGGGCGACACGAATTACGGTGTCGGCAATAACACCGGCGGCGGCATCAGCGGCGGAACGGTCAACATCCAGACGCTGATGGCGAACCTGGAACTGCGTCCCGCCGAGGACTTCAATGTCATCATCGGTCTGCAGCGCCTCTTCGACAACGTGCGCGATGCGAACGTCAATACGCTCTGGACAAATCAGACCAGCGGAAACCGCCTGATGTTCTGGGGAACACAGGGCGTCGGTGTGAGCAGCTTCATGCACCTTTCGCCCGTCACGCAGGCGCGTCTCGCGTACTATCAGCTGTACGAGAACCAGATACAGGTCGACGACGACGTGGTGCTGTGGATGGCGGACGCGGAAACGCGCGTGCATCCGCTCTGGGAAATCGGCGGCAGTGCATGGTACGTGCGCGACCGCGGCGCCGGCAGCGGCGGTGTCTCCATTCTCGGACAGGGTTTCAATTCCTCGCTTGCGAACTATAACGGTGCCGCCCGCCTGCTTCTCGACGACCCGAAGTACAAAGCGGATGTGTTCTGGTTCGGCATCAACACCGCGTGGAACCGTGAATTTACCGGCGGACGGCTCTGGGGCAGTGCGCTCGCGATGGCCAACGCCGGAACCATCACCACGCTGCCGGAGGATGGCGGCGCAGGACAGACCGTCGATATCTTCGGCGTCACGGCGCATGGATCGCTGGCCTGGAAATACGGTCAGACACTCAACGACCGCATCAGTCTCGAAGCACTGTATACCACTGGTGACGCCGACAATACCGCGGACGGCACGTACAGCGGCGT
>CAJXSA010000356.1 GCA_913060595.1 uncultured Ignavibacteria bacterium | reverse complement strand
CCCGCCGCGACGGCAGCACGCACATACGACCCGCCCGATCCGCTGGAGACCGCAACGCGTCGCACCGGCGATTCCGTCTCGAAAGGCGTGCAGCGCAGCATCGCGCAGCCGAGTTTTTCCTTGACCGTCGCGAGAAATTCCCCCGCCGGCACGGCCGCTTCGAGTTCGCCGACGATGCCGATGCCATGCGCCGGCAGCGCGTCCTCGAGCGCGCTCACCTGCACAGGCACATCCCCGAACGCGTCGTGAATGCGTGCGCGCAATGCCGGCACCTGCCAGGACGGCAGGTCGAATCGCAGGTCGATGCGGCCGTCGCTTCCCTGCTGCGCGAGCAGAGTGACGTCGTCGTTTTCATCCGCGAAGGCTTCCAGTTCCGCGAGATCCCCTCCTGCGTGCAGCTGCAGGCTTGCAAGGCGGCGCTGCCCGCGCACGGCGTCGAGACGGCGGCGATCGCGGAGTCCGAACAGGTCGGCCAGCGCGTGATTGAGTCCCGTCCGTGCCGCATCCGCATTCGTATGCATGGCGATGACGCTGATCTCCGCACGCAGCAGCGTGGCGTACATGCTGCCGGGGTGACGGTCGGTGCGCAGGGATTTGAGGGGATGAAAGATCACGGGATGATGCGCGACGATGCAGTTCGCATCGCGCGCGATGGCCTCCTCGACCACGGCGGGCGTGACGTCGAGGCAGACGAGCACGCGACGAACCTCAGCGTCGGCGGCGCCGACGAGCAGGCCGATGTTGTCCCGCTCCCAGGCCAGGGAAGCGGGCGCCCATTCCAGAAGACCGGATACTATGTCCCGTACGCGGAGCATAAAAAAAGTGCACCTCAACGATGCACTTGTTTCCTAGTATCCGGGTCTCGAGTGATATGTGTCAGGTTGCCTGTTTTACTGTGCAATTCCATACTGCGCGACTCGAATATACTTGACAATCTGTGGAGCTGAAGGGAATCGAACCCTCGACCTCTACAATGCGAATGTAGCGCTCTCCCAACTGAGCTACAGCCCCAGTCGAAGAGTAAATATACGGTGATATTGGGGATAAATGCAATATGCCGGGGAGATTGCAGATTGCAAATATCAAATTTCAGATGGCAGATGGCAAATGTCAGATTTCAGATTACAGATGGCAGATGTCAGATTACAGATCGCAAATGGCAGATGTGAAAGAAGGAAGAAAGGAAAGATGGAAATATGGCATCGGGGGACATGTTTCCATTTTTCCTTCTTTCCTTCTTTCGCATGCGCAGCCTCTCAGGGACGGGCGAGCAGAATGATGCGGCTTTGCGCGCTCCGGGGACCTGTGACGCGCAGCAGGTACGCGCCGTTCGGATGGGCGGAGAGCTCGAGGGACAGCGCCTGCGCGCGGCCGTCGTGTCGGAGGTCGCGGCGGAGCACTTCCCTGCCCAGCATGTCGGTGATGCGCAGCTGCAGCGGACCGGACGCCGGACCGGAGAGGCGCACGGTTATGCGGTCCTGCGCGGGCTGGGGATAGACATCGATGCGCAATGCGGCGACGGGGGGATCGTCCAGACCGGCGATGGTGACCTGTACGGGATCGGACTCCGCGACGCAGCCGAAGGCGCTGCGCACACGCACGGCATAGCTGCCGCTCGCGAGGACGACGAACTGCCGCCCGGTCGCACCGGGAATGGCGACGCCGTCGCGCAGCCACTGCCAGCCGTCTGCTTCGGGCGCGGTCAGCGTGTCGCCGCTGCGCGTGATCACGGGCTTCGGCGGCTGCGGATGCGCGGTGACCGTGACGGTATCGGAGGCGACGGGACAATACGGGTAGATCGACTGCGTCCGTTCAACCCAATACGCGCCGCTCTGCCGAACGACGATGCGCCGCAGCGTATCGCCGCTGCTCCAGCGGTAGGCGGCATATCCCTCCCCCGCATCCAGCGTGATGCTGTCGCCCGCGCAGAATGCAGGCGCGCCGATCAGCGTGATCGGCGCTTCCCGCTGTGGCAGAATCTGCAGCGACGCGGCGCAGGCACTGCCGCCCTCGCGCTCGGCGACGCCTTCCCCGCCGTAACGAATACCGAAAAGCGCAGGACGGGCTGCGCCGCCCTCAAGGGACGCCTGCAGGCGGATATGCCAGGTAAACGCGGTCTCCTGCTGCGGGAAGAGCACCGTGCGGGACTGCGGATTTCCGTTGTCCGGCATGCCCGGATCGAGTTCCAGCAGCGGCTCACCGCCCTGTTCGGTCCATTCCAGCAGCGCGGTGGGCGCATTGACGTTGACGCTGCCGGGATTGCGCAGCGTGGCACGCACGGTGAAGGTCGTGCCGCTGTCGCCGCACACGGACTGCGGCGCTTCCAGCGCGGTGCACACCAGTTGCCGCTCCACGGCCGCGACCGGCAGCACCGCGCCGCAGCTGACCGGCGCTCCCGCGCCGTCCCAGACGGTGACGCGGAGCGCGATGTCACGCCGCGTGATGCGATTGCGCACGTCCACCACCCATTCGAAGCGCGCGGTGGAATTCGGTCCGACGACCAGGTCCAGGCTGTCGTCGAGTCCGGTGGGAGAAGACGGGTGCAGGGACACGCCGTCCTGCAGCGGCAGGTCCAGGCGCACGCGCCGCAGCGCCCCGGCGTTGGTCGCAGAGTTCGTAATGGAGAAGCGCAGCGTGAAGGGATTCGGCGTCACGTCACTGCCGTCCTGTTTCAGGCGCAGTGAGTCCGGCAGATCGAGAGCGCAGGCCCAGTCCGGCTGCACGGGGGGGATACGCATCACGCAGGAGGACCAGTCCGTGTCCAGCGGTATGCCCGTCTCACTTTCCCCCGTCACACGGAAGCGGAATTCCGGGCGCTGCGTCAGGTAGGGACGTCCGGTGTAGCGCACGAGCCAGCGCACGTATGGGACATTCTGTCCCTGCTGCGGGTTCATGGTCTCGGGCTGAAAGGTCTTCGTGAGCGAATCCCCCGCATTCTCCAGCACCATGTCCTGCGGCAGCGTGATACTGCCGCGCACGCGTGCGGCGGACATCGTCCCGGCGTTGACGCAATTGAGCGTCGCCCAGAACAGCGACGGTTCATATTCGTCCCACTGCGGCACGAAGCGCAGCGAATCCGGCACATCGCAGCTGCTCTCCAAAACAGGCATGTCGAGGGCGGGTATGGTCACCAGCGCATGACAGGTGCTGGCATCCGCGTTGTCCGCGTAGACCTGGACGCCTACGGAGTACGTCCGTTCCATCAGACTGCGCGGATGCGTGATCGTCCACTGCTGCGTGGCCGACTCGGACGGCGCGAGCACCGCCGGCAGCAGGTTTTTCACCCAGCGGTCCGGCGCGTCCGCTCCAGCGAGCGCGAACTGTACCGGCAGCACGATGCGCGCGCGCAGGTTGCGCAGCGTGTCCCGACCCGGATTGTGCACGGTGAGCGTGACGGCGAAAGGCATGGGATCATAGCGCAGCTTCGGCTGATCCGCGGTGATCACCGGCGCGTCAAGCCCGCACTGCATGGTCCGCTCCGCCTCCGGCACGTACACGCGATGCGTGCAGGTCACCGGCGGCGCGTTGTCGAAAAACGCGGTCATGCGCAGAGAAATGCTGTCGTCCTGCGTGCGCGGACGCGCTTCGAGCTGCCACACCGCGCTGTGCTGCGCGTCGGGAAATAGCTCGCGCGGATCGGGTATGATTTCCGTGCCCGCCGGAGCGACCAGGCGCACATCCGCCGTGTCATAGTCGAGGCGGAAACGCAGTCCCGTCGCGCCGCCGTCCCCTTCGTTCTCGACATTCATCGTCACCGCGAAGGGCTGCGGCGCGTACTGCTGCATGCTTTTCTGCCAGGTCAGCGCATCCGGTCCCGTCGTCGTGCAGGTGACCTGCGGCATTCCCGCGCGAATGCGCACGATGCCGCGATGGATCACCGGACGATAGCAGCCC
>CAJXSA010000355.1 GCA_913060595.1 uncultured Ignavibacteria bacterium | reverse complement strand
GCGTGATGGCTTCGGGATCAATGTTTTTGAGGGAATTCTGCAGGATGCGCATTTCCCGCGCAAGTGTCTTCTCCTTGCTTTCACCCGCGCCGCCGTTTCCGTCGCTGCGGCGGTTGCGCTGCTGCTCGGGCAGCAGTTCCAGCCAGGCCGCGTCACCCTCGCTTACCTCGAGCGCGAGATGCGTGGTCGTCGCGACAAGGTCGTCGAAATCGAACACCTGCGTGATGAGCCGGCTCATGTTCTGCAGGGAGGAAAGCTCCACCTGCTTTCGGTCGAACTCCTTCGCTGTGGGCAGGTGCAGAAGCGTGCTCGCAAAGCCGATGCCCATGTAAATGGCACCGAACAGAAAGCACAGTTCCACGAAATGCTGTAGCAGCGGGTGGTAGAACATGAGGGAGTTGTTGAGCTCCGCGCTGCCCCCGGCGTAAATCGACAGTATGACGAAAAAGACGAAGCCGAAGAGGGAAAGCAGAAGATTGATGATTTTCTCACGCCTGCTGAGCGCAAGTATCCATGAGAAACGGAAGGCGTTGACCACCATGAGCACAATGGCTGCCACGGTGAATATTCCCGCGAACGTGCCAATGCCCCGCATCGCCGCACCGTTCGGAGAGGCGAGAAAGTCGAGGAATATGGAAATGCCGCCGGTGCTTACGAGGAGGATGTAGTTGCGGCGGGTGTTCTTTCGCCGTTTCACGAAAATCAGCCGCGTCAGGGACGTGAAGACGACGATGCCCACCGCCCCCCCGATGCCGGCGATGATGGTGGCGGTCACCAGTGTCCCGTACGTCGACGGAATGACCACACCCTGCGCGCTGTTCTCGAAGGAAATCATCGCCGAGAGCTGCACGATTCCGATCACGAGAAGGTAGATGGTGATGGCGATCACCGTGCGACCGATCAGCTGCATGGCGGTGACGTCCTCACCGCCGCTCATGCGGAAGTAGGCATATCCTGCGGAAAGCAGGTATACCAGCACCAGCAGCGTGTGAAACAGGTCACCCTGCATGGCATCGCCCGCGGCAAGCGTGCGCTGGACGATGATGTAAATGAAATCCAGCACGAATGCGACCGCGGCCGTCAGAAAGAATATGCGTTGCTTCAGCTTCATCAGGCCGTGTTACCTTTCCCGGGACGCCCTTACGGGGCATGTTTCTCCATACGCACAAGACGTGGCCGGGTTGCAGTAATATACCAATTCATCGTCCGTGAATGAAGAATTCGGCTGCGATGGCGGCGCGTTGACTTCTTTGCTATTTTACCGCATTGTGTCAGCACATTTCACAGGTGCCGATGTCCCTTCCGCTCGTTGAAGTCAACGAACTGAAAAAGTGGTTCCCCACGCGCAGCAGCCTCTTCAGCCGCTCGGTTCAGCACGTGCGCGCCGTGGACGGCGTCTCGTTTCGCATTCAGCGCGGCGAAGTGGTCGGTCTCGTGGGGGAATCGGGCTGCGGGAAGTCGACGCTCGGACGACTCATTCTCCATCTGCTGCATCCCACGGCGGGGAGCGTGCGCTTCGACGGACGCGACATTGTGGACCTGCGGCGCCGGGACCTTCGTCTGCTGCGAAAGAGCATGCAGATGATTTTCCAGGATCCGTATTCCTCACTCAATCCCCGCATGACGGTCGGATCCGCCCTGCGGGAGGTGCTGCACGTCCACGAACTCGCTACGCGCGCTACGATGAAGGCGCGCATCGACGAACTGCTGTCCATGGTCGGACTCAACAGCTTCCACGCCCGCCGCTATCCGCATGAATTCAGCAGCGGACAGCGGCAGCGCATCGGCATCGCCCGCGCGCTGGCCGTCGAACCGCGTTTCCTCGTCTGTGACGAACCGGTGTCGGCGCTGGACGTCTCCATCCAGGCACAGATACTCAATCTGCTGCAGGATCTGCGTGAGGCGCTTGACCTGACTTACCTCTTCATTTCGCACGATCTGGCCGTCATCAGGCATATCGCCGACCGCATCGCGGTGATGTACCTCGGGCGCATCGTGGAAATCGGTGCCGTCGAGGACGTGCTTCACGAGCCGCGGCATCCCTACACCGAGGCCCTGCTCGCCGCCGCTCCCGTGCCGGATCCCGAACATGCGCGAAAGGCCTCCCGCATCGGCTGCGACGTGCCGAGTCCCATGAACGTGCCGCCGGGCTGCCCGTTTCACACGCGCTGCCCGGAAATGTTCTCCGACTGCAGGCAGATTGTGCCGCGGCTCGGGAACCTGCCGGACGGTCGCCGCGTAGCCTGTCTCAAGTTCGCAGAATCCTATCCCGCTGCGGATCGACCGCAGACGGAACCCGCCATCACCAACAGCTGAGCATTCTACTTCCCGATGTTTGATTCCCTCACTGACCGTATCCCGCCGCTGCGCAACGATCTTGAACTGCTCCCCGCCACGCAGGAGGGGGAGGAGGTGGTCGTCCTGCACGATCCCGCCGGGTATTCCGACAAATCACTGTCCCTGCACCCGGAATCGCGCGTGCTGCTCGCGCTGTTTGACGGCAGCAAGAGCATCAGCGAACTGCAGGATGAAATCAGGACCGAGACCGGCATCACCATTGATCCCGCACCCCTGCTGCAGATCATACAGGCGCTCGACAGTTGCTATTTCCTTGAGAACGCGCGCTTCGTCGCGCTGCGGGAAGAAATGGACGCCGCGTACATGGCCGAGGAGACGCGTGACGCGGCCTATGCCGGACAGAGCTATCCCGAGGACGCCGAGGAACTGACGGATTTCTTCCACGAGCTCTGGGAGGCGGATTCCGCTTCCCCGGAAACGGGGGAGTGCCTGGGTGTGCTCGCCCCGCATATCGATCTGAAAATCGGCCCGCAGGGGTATGTCCCCGCTTTCAAACAGCTGCAGGCGATGGATTTCGACACCGTGGTCATTCTCGGCACCAGCCATTATTCCTACGAGGACCTTTTCCTCCTGACCGAGAAACACTTTCGCACACCGCTCGGCACCATGGAGACGGACCGGGAGTTCGTGCGCGCCCTGCATGGCAACAGCGGGGACGTGCTGACGCGTCGCGACGTGGCGCACAAGAAAGAGCACTCGATTGAGTTTCCCGTGCTCTTCCTCCAGCATGCCTTCAGGGAACGGGACATACGCATCGTGCCGATACTCTGCACGGCGTTCGACGAGTTTCTCGTCGGCGGCACACGCGCCACCGCGGACGCCAAGTACAACGCCTTCCTGCACGCGTTTCACCAGACGGTCGAAGAACTCGGCCGCCGCGTGGTCTTCGTGCTGAGCGTCGACTGGTCGCATGTGGGACGCAAATTCGGTGACGAACGCGACGCGGCGGACATGCTCGCGGAAGTGCGGGAAAGCGACCAGCGGCAGCTGGACATGCTCGCGTCCTGTGACTACGAGGCGTTTTACACCCATCTGCGCGAAAACCGGAATGCGACGCATATCGACGGCTTCGCGTGCATTACGACCTTTTTCGACCTGGTCAAACCCGCACGGGGACAGCTCTACGACTACCAGCAGTGGCATGAGGAGGAACGTGCGTCCTCGGTGAGTTTCGCCAGCATGGGCTTTTTCGCCGACGGGGAAGGAGCGTCGCAATGACCACCGTCCCCAGCCTGCACGCGCTCCGTTTTGTCGACACGCACTGCCACCTGTTCTGGGAATCCTTCCAGGAGGATCTCCCGGCAGTTATCGCGCGTGCCCGTGAAGCGGGAGTGGATCGCATGCTCATCCCGGCGACGGATTTTTCCACCTTTCGGGAGGCCGCACGCATCGCCGAGCGTTTCGAGGGAGTGTATCTCGCTGCCGGCGTCCATCCGCACGACGCCGGCAAGGTCGACGCGCAGTTCACCGAAGAGCTCCGCGCGCTCGCCCGGCATCCGCGCGTGGTCGCCATCGGGGAGATCGGGCTCGACTACTACTACGATTTCTGCACGCCGGCGGTGCAGCAGCGT
>CAJXSA010000354.1 GCA_913060595.1 uncultured Ignavibacteria bacterium | reverse complement strand
ATGCCGCGGGCGGAATGAACCCGACCTTCCGGCGTGGTGATATCATGGTTATCTGGGATCATATCAACCTGATCGGAGACAACCCGCTCATCGGTCCGAATGACGACACACTTGGTTCGCGCTTTCCTGACATGAGCGAGGCGTATTCCGACACGCTGATCTCCCTGGCGGAGCAGGTTGCACTGGACTCGTCGATTCCGCTGCGCAAAGGTGTTTTCGTCGCCGTGGCAGGGCCCAATCTCGAAACACGCGCAGAATACCGCTTTCTCCGCGCGATCGGTGCCGATGCCGTCGGTATGTCCACCGTACCGGAGAACATCGTCGCCGTGCACATGGGCATGCAAGTGCTCGCGTTCTCCATCATTACCGATGAGTGTTTCCCTGATGCACTGGAGCCCGTGGATGTCCCGGCGATCATACAGACGGCCAACGACACCGAACCCCGCCTGCGCACACTGATGAAAGGAGTGGTCGCGCGTCTCGGCGCGTAGCCGGCATCGTTCATGGAAGACCAGCTCGCTTTTCTGCGCCTCCTTCTCGTTCTGCTGATTCTCACGCTGGGCGTCGTCGCCAGCATTGTGTTCGTGCAGCATATCCCGTTGATCGGAATGCTGCCCGGCGACGTGGAATTCGATTTTCCCGGCATCTCCCTGTATGCGCCCATTACCACAACGCTATTGCTCAGCGCTCTCCTGACTGGTCTGGCGTTTCTCGTTCAAAGAAATTCAAAGAAGTAGCATCCGTACACCTATGACCACCTTCGAATCCTTCCCCGATCGTTTTTCGTATTCCGCCATGGAGCAGGAGGTCCTTGCATTCTGGCGGGAAGAAGGAATTTTCCAGAAAAGCATCGACCAGCGCGAAGGCGCGGCGCCGTTCACTTTCTACGAGGGGCCCCCTTCCGTCAACGGCAAACCGGGTATTCATCATGTAATGTCGCGTACGCTGAAGGATCTGATCTGCAGATACAAGACCATAACGGGACATCGCGTGCAGCGCAAGGCAGGCTGGGATACGCACGGGCTTCCGATCGAGGTTGCGCTTGAGCGTGAACTGAAGTTCGAGCAGAAATCCGATATCGAGAAATACGGCGTCGCCAAATTCAATACGCGTGCAAAGGACTTCGTATACCACCATATCGAATACCCTGAAGGCTGGCAGAAGCTGACGGAACGAATGGGGTACTGGATCAATCTGCAGGATGCCTATATCACCTGCACGAACGAGTACATCGAATCCGTCTGGTGGGCCCTGCAACAGTTCTACAAGAAGGGACTCGTGTACAAGGGCTTCAAAATCGTCCCGCAGTGTCCGCACTGCGAAACGCCGCTTTCCTCGCACGAGCTGGCCCTCGGGTACAGCGACGTGCAGGATATGAACGTGTACGTCAAGTTCCGCATGCGTGATGAGGATGCACACATTCTCGTTTGGACGACGACACCATGGACACTGATTTCAAACGTCGCGCTCGCGGTGAATCCCGCAGTGACCTATGTGAAAATACGCTCTGTTGAGCATGGCGATCTCTATCTCGCGAAGGAACGGCTCAGCGTCATCACGGAGGAATACGAAATTCTCGAAGAGATGAATGGCGAAGATCTGCTCGGGCGCGAATATGAACGACTCTTCGACTATGTTCCCGTCGAAAAGAAGGGCTTCTACCTGATCGCCGGCGATTTCGTGACAACGGAAGACGGTTCAGGCATCGTGCACATCGCGCCCGCGTTCGGTGTCGACGATTACGAGATGATGAAGAAGTACGATCTTCCGTTCGTTCTTCCGGTACACACGAACGGCCGTTTCAGCGAAGAGGTGACGGATTTCGCGGGCCGCCTCGTGAAAACACTCACCTTCGCCACGCACAAGGAAGAAGGTGTGGACCCGGAAATCATTAAGATGCTCAAGCAGCGCGGACAGATATATCGTTCCGCGAAGGACTACATGCACAGCTACCCGCATTGCTGGCGCTGTGACAATCCCCTCATATATTATGCGCGCGACAGCTGGTACATTCGCACCACCGACTACGCGGAACGCATGATTTCGCTCAACGCGGACATCAACTGGGTTCCCTCCGAAGTCGGCACGGGACGTTTCGGCAACTGGCTGGAGGAAAACAAGGACTGGTCGCTCTCGAGGGACCGCTACTGGGGTACGCCGCTTCCGATATGGGTTGCCGAAGACGGATCTGATCAGTTTATCGTGGGATCCATCGAGGAACTTCTCGAGGGATTCCGCATCGTCGACGGGGAACGTGTTTCGCCGTCTCGAGAGGATATCGATCTGCACAAACCCTGGGTGGATGACATTCTCTTCGAGAAAAACGGAATGATATACCGGCGCACGCCGGAGCTTATCGATGTATGGTTCGATTCCGGTGCCATGCCGTTCGCGCAGTTTCATTATCCGTTTGAAAACAAGGAGCAGTTCGAATCCGCATTCCCGGCTGATTTCATCTGTGAGGGGATCGATCAGACGCGAGGCTGGTTCTACACGCTGCACGCCATCGCCGCAGCACTTTTCGACAAGCCAGCGTATAAGAATCTGATCGTGAACGAGCTTGTGCTCGACAAGAACGGTCAGAAGATGTCGAAATCAAAAGGCAATGTCGTTGATCCCTTCTACGTCCTCGAGGAGTACGGTGCGGACGCGACACGCTGGTACCTGACAGTGAGCAGTCCGCCGTGGCGGCAGACAATGTTCAATGAGAAGGATATCGAGGGCGTGCAGAAGAATTTTTTCCGCGCGCTGATCAACACCTACCAGTTCTTCGTCCTGTACGCGAACATTGACGGCTTCACCGGCAGTGAAACAGAGATACCGGTTGATTCCCGACCCGAGATCGATCAGTGGATACTGACGGAACTGCACGCACTTGTGCGAACCGTGCGCATGAGCATGGACGCGTACGACGTTACCCCGGCCGCGCGGGCCATCGCGGAGTTCACTGTCGACCAGCTCTCGAACTGGTATGTGCGACGCAATCGCCGCCGTTTCTGGAAAGGCGCAATGTCCGAGGACAAGCGTGCCGCGTACCAGACGCTGCACCGCTGTCTGTGTACCGTCGCGCAGCTCATGTCTCCTTTCGCACCGTTCCTGTCCGAGAACCTGTACCGCAAACTGACCGCGACGGCACCTGCAGGAACGTTCGCTGAATCGGTGCACCTGGCGCTTCTGCCTGAACCCGGTCACATCGACAGCGCACTCATGCAGAAAATGCATGATGCCCAGCGAGTGGTGTACCTGACGCGCGGCCTGCGTGAACAGACCAGGCTGAAAACGCGTCAGCCACTGGGTCGCGTGCTGATCGCCACCCCCGGGGAAGACACCAGGGGGCACATCGAGGCCATGCGTGCGGTCATTCTGGAAGAGACCAACATCAAGGATATCGAGTTCATCGCCAATGACTCGGAGCTGCTCAAGAAAAAGGCCAAACCGAATTTCAAGGCACTCGGTCCGCGGTATGGCAAGCTGGTGAAACCCATTGTCGCCAGAATCGGTGCCTGCACGATCGATGAGATCAACACACTCGAGCGTGATGGAACGCTCACGGTGTCCATCAACGGAGAGGAAATCACGCTGACGGCGGACGACATCGAGATTCAGCATGAGGACATCGAGGGCTGGACCATCGGCACGGACGGCGACATCGTGCTCGCGCTCGACACCGTGCTCACCGAAGAACTGGTCGACGAAGGAATCGCGCGTGAGTTCGTCAGTAAGCTGCAGGGTTTGCGAAAGGATCAGGGCCTGGAAGTGACGGATCGGATTGCGGTTCAATATTCGACCGAAGACGAGGCACTTGATCGCGCAATTAATCGAATGGAATCGTATATTTGCGCTGAAACGCTCGCCGTTCAGATTGTCAAGGCGCAGGACGCAGACAGCGATGGCATCACGCTCACAGTCAACGAGCTGTCCTGTCTGGTCACTATCACAAGCGTTCCTGCGGACTGACAGCAG
>CAJXSA010000353.1 GCA_913060595.1 uncultured Ignavibacteria bacterium | reverse complement strand
CACTCACGGGTGCTGCGGCGGGAGCTTCCTGTTTCGGTGCTGCCGGGGGTGAAGCAGGACGGGCGGCAAGATCCTCACCGCCGATGTCGCAGACATCCTGTGATGCGCTGAGTGCCGAGCCGCAGGCGGGACATGATTTCTTGTTTTCGCTCATCCTTCCTTCGCTTTCAGATTCTGGTCCACTCCGGAGCGCAGTTCCTTGGACACCTTGAATATGGGAACGTAGTGTTCGTCCACGAACACCTCTTCGCCGGTGCGGGGATTGCGCGCCATGCGCGCCTTCCGTTTTTTCACCTTGAAGCTGCCGAAGCCACGGATCTCAATGGAATGACCGTCCTTCAGCGCCTGGCTGACGGTAGCGAGAAAACCGTCCACGACGGCCTCGGTTTCTACCTTGGTCAGTCCTGTCGCGGCTGCGATGTTATCGACGATGTCTGCTTTTGTCACGACTGTACCTTCCGGAACTGTTAGTAAGGCAATCTGTATTGAAGCGGGCTGCTGTTCTGCAGCCTCGTGCCAATTCCCTGGATGTTTTTGCGCGTCTCCGTGCCGAGCAGGAAATCGAGCGCCGCCGGCTGCTCCTGCTCGCGGACGATGCGGGGCTCGCCCTGAATTTTGCCGAGCGTGCCCGCGACGGTGATCGCGGTCTGCAGTGTGCCGAGCGTATCGACCAATCCGTGCCTGTAGGCCTGTGTGCCGGTGAATATCCGGCCATCGGCGAGCACGCGCACGGAATCGCGGTCAAGAGAGCGGCCGCGGGCGACGACATCGACGAACTGGGCGTACATATCGTCAATGGTCTTCTGCAGCTGCAGTTTCTCATCAGGACGCATCGGACGCGTCGGCGACCCGGTGTCCTTGTACTCACCGGATTTGATCGTGGTGGTTTCAACCCCGATTTTTTCCATCAGGTCACTGTAATCGGCGAATTCGGAAATGACGCCGATGCTGCCGGTGATGCTTCCGGGATTGGAGACCACGTACGATGCCGCGCAGGCGATGTAATACGCTCCGCTGGCGGCAACCGATCCCATCGATACCACCACCGGTTTGCCGAACTTTCGCGTGCGCTGAACCTCGCGGTAGATCTCGTGGCTGGGAACGACGCCGCCACCCGGCGAATCGAGACGCAGGACGATGGCTTTCACCGAACTGCGCTTGCGATACTTGCGCAGCTGCCGGATCACGTCTTCTGCGTTGAAAATCGGCGAATCAATCTCGATCAGCGCGACACGATTCGTGCTGCTTCCGCCGAAATTCTCTTCATACGTGTCGCTGCCGGTAGTCGTCACGGCGGTTGCGAGCATGAAAATGGACATGGCAAGCACGAGAAATCCCATGCCTGCGAAGGCAACCGCGATACCGACAATCCATTTTCCTGCTGTGCTCATTCCTGCCTGATAGCCAGTAACTTATTGAGGATCATAAAGTTACAAAAAACATATGGTATTGTCAATGAAAAACATTTCTGTAAGTCGTCTCGCGGCAATTACCTACAGCTGCGCAACCGTGTGGGGGAGCGCTTCCAGACATGACCGATGAACATGGTCGCCCGGGCGCGTTATTGAACCGGGAAAAACGTATATTTTCAAATGGAACAAATCGTCCTCGTGATTGGCATCGGATTGGCGTCTTTTCTCATCGGATCGGTTCCCACCGCATATCTTCTCGTACACTTTCAGCACGGGAAGGACCTGCGCAGGGAGGGGAGCGGCAATATCGGCACTCTCAATGCATATGAGGTCTCACGATCACGACGCACCGGCATCATGGTGCTGCTCATCGATGCGTTGAAGGGAGCGCTGCCCATCGCTGCGCTGCACCTGTTTCTCGAATCAGACGGGACATCGATTATGCCCATCATGATCGCCGGTGCCGCGCTGCTCGGGGCCGTCGCGGGTCACAATTATTCCCCTTGGATAGGCTGGAAGGGAGGACGCGGTCTGGCGACTGCGGCAGGGGCGTCGCTCCTGATCAATCCCGTTTTCGTCGGCATTTGGGGCGTATTCTGGCTCGCGGGCTTCTTCAAGACCCGCAGCGTGCACTTCGCCAACATCGCCGCCACGATACTGCTGCCCTTCACGGTGCTCCTCGGTCAGCAGGCCGTCACCAGCGTGACCATGTTCCCGGATCCGGACGGCAGGGGAACAGTCATGATCGCATTCCTGATGTCGCTGCTGGTGTTCCTGCGGCATATCGAGCCGCTGAAGCAGCTGATCACATCGTCCGGAAAATCTTCAGGTTAAAACTCAAGGTGCTACGCATGAAGTATGTATGGAATATCCTTGTCAACGGCGCGGTTCTGCTGCTTCTCGGTGCGACAACGCTGACAGCATGCCATTCGGACACGGAGCCGCGCGAATCCGCTGCGCAGGAAAGAAGCGTGTCTCATGTGCAGGGCAACAGCGACGACGAAATATCGAACTCCCGCAGGAACGCAATCACCCGCGCGATAGAAGTCGTGAGTCCCGCAGTTGTCGGTATCAACGTCACCGAACTGCGCGAGAGACGCATCGATCCCTGGTTTCGCTTTTTCTACGGCGAGCAGTATTACCGCACCCAGAGCGCAGGGAGCGGGTTCATCATTTCGGAGGATGGGTATATCGTCACCAACGATCACGTGGTCGGACGCGCCGAGGAAATCTCGGTCACGATGACCGATGGCACGAAGCATCCTGCCGTCCTGGTGGGGACCGACCCGGTGACAGACCTTGCGCTGATTCGCGTCGACGTGGACCATGGCCTGCCGCACCTGGAATTCGGCGATTCGGACGATGTGATCGTCGGAGAATGGAGCATCGCGTTCGGAAATCCGTTCGGCCTGTTTTCGGCGAGCGCAAAACCGACGGTGACCGTCGGCGTGATAAGTGCGACGCATGTGTATCTGGAACAGCGGGAGGGACGTGTCTACCGGAACATGCTGCAGACCGACGCGGCGATCAACCAGGGGAACAGCGGCGGACCGCTTGTCAACAGCGAGGGACGCGTCATCGGGATCAATACTGTCATCTATACACCCAACCAGGGGAATATCGGGCTCGGCTTCGCCGTTCCGGTCAATCGCGCGCGGGAAATCATCGAGATTCTCAAGGAAGACGGGAAAGTGGACCGCGACTTCAATCCCGGCTTTCGCGTCCAGCTCGTCAACGATGCGATCGCGCAGGCGTACGATCTCGACCGGGCGGAAGGCGTTATCGTCACGCAGCTCACGGCGCGTGACGGGGTCGCGAAACGTTCCGGACTCGAAGTCGCCGATATCATCCTTGAAGCGGACGGAGAGCCCGTGTTCTCCATCAACGTGCTTGAGTCGCTCATACGCTACGCGATGCGCGGGGAACGCATACAGCTGAAGGTCCTGCGGAATCGCGAGGAGCGCACACTCGATCTTACCATGGAATAACATATTCATCGAGGAAACACATGATTCAACGCTATACGCGCCCGGAAATGGGGACGCTGTGGACGGACGAAGCGAAATTCCAGACCTGGCTGGAAATCGAAATCCTCGCCTGTGAAGCACAGGCGGAGCTCGGTCTCGTGCCGAAGGAAGCGATTCCCGTGATCCGGGAGCGCGCGGATTTCTCGGTCGACCGCATCAATGAACTCGAGCGGACCCTCAATCATGACGTCATCGCCTTCCTGACCAACGTCGCGGAAAACGTGGGCGAGAACTCCCGCTTCATCCATCTCGGGATGACCTCGTCGGACGTCGGGGACACCGCCCTGGCGGCAATGACGCGTCGGGCCGGACTGCTGCTGCGCGACGGCATCGCAGCGCTCCTTCCCGTCATCGCCACACGGGCGCGTGAACACAAGCACACCCCCATGATAGGCCGAACACATGGCATTCATGCGGAACCGATGACCTTTGGCCTGAAAATGGCGCTCTGGCACGAGGAAATGAAGCGCAATCTCGAACGCATCGACCGGGCGATCGAGAGGATTTCCTTCGGGAAGATCTCCGGCGCCGTCGGG
>CAJXSA010000352.1 GCA_913060595.1 uncultured Ignavibacteria bacterium | reverse complement strand
GTCGTCATGCCGCCGTCATTGCCAGTCACAATGTACGGAGACTGGAGCTTCCATCGGTAACACATCCTTCCTGCATTCTTGCCTGATCCTGCGAAGAGGTGGACTTTTAGCAATACTCCGGCCCGGCGACAGTCATTGACTTGCTGGCACGTGCGGGACTATCTTTCCATCTCCCATACCGCAAAGCGGTCGAATCCGCGTTGTTTCATCCGCAGGCCAATCCCATGTCCGAAAAAGAACCGTTCCCGGCGGAACAAAAAGCTGCGATTCTCGTCTCCCTGCAGCGGTATTTCGACGAGAACTACGAAATCGAACTGAACGAATTGCAGTCCTCCCTCCTCCTCGACTACATCATGGCCGAAATCGCGCCGTTCGCATACAACCGCGGTGTGGAGGACGCGCAGGCATTTTTCTCCGCCCGCACGGCGGACCTCCCGGGGGTGTGCTTCGAAGACGTTCTTACATACTGGGAGTCTCGCGGCAGTGCGCGGGTGGTGCGGCGCAAGCCGTAGCCCGTACCTGATGGTCGCAGCGGGGACGGCAGAGCACCTTGGTTTTCCCGCCGCGAAATACTAGAATTCTTCTCGTACCATTTCCCGGAGCACGCACCGCATGCTGCAGCTGCTGAACACGGCATCACAACTCGTCGATTTCGCCTATCCCCTTTCCAGGGGCACGGTCGGCGATGCATTCACCCACCTGCTCTCCTCCATCGATCTCGACGAGGAGCCGGAGTGGTGTCCCTCGCGCACGCCGTCGTCGGAGAAACAGAGCATCGTGGCGCCGGACCAGCATTTCTTCTACCGGCCGCACCTGATGGAAAGCATGGACGTCACACTGGAAAAGGCGCACGTGCTGCAGTACGCCCTGCTGCCGCGACAGGTGCCGGTCGGCGTTCCCTGCCAGGTCAGCGCGGTGCTGGAGTCATACTGCCACCTGAGCGGCGATCTCTTCGGCTGGCATCAGACGGACGCGGGCATGATGCTCTGGCTGGTGGACATGTCCGGCCACGGCGCGTCCGCCGGCGTGCTCTCGGCACACCTGAAAATTCTCATCGACGATCTGCGGGACCATACTGATCCCGGCGCGCTTGCCACGGAACTGAACCGCCGCATGTACGAGAGCCTGCGTGCAATGAATGATGTGCCATACGCAACCGGCGTGTTCATGCTGCTCGGGGAGGGAAAGCTCGACGCGGTGGTCGCGGCGCATCCGCCCGCACTGCTGCGCATGAACGGCGCGCTGCTGCAGCTCGAATCCGTCGGACGTCCTCTGGGCGTATTCCCGACCAGCACTTACGAAACGCAGCGTGTGCAGCTCGATGACAGTGCCCTCCTCCTGCTCTACACCGACGGCATACTCGAGGCCGGGAACGCGGAAGGCGAGGAATTCGGCCTCAAACGGCTCGCCACAGCCTTCGAAAAAGCCCCACGCGATGCGGCGCAGGCCTCGCGACAGATTTACGAGACGATCTCTGCTTTCCAGGACATGAATTACATCGACGACGATGTCACCTACCTCACCGTCGAATGCTGAGCGACGCGCACCGGGAACGATGCGCGACCGCATGTACCGCTTCAGCCGGCAGCTTTCGGGCCGCCTGCTGTTTCTCGCCCTGTATTACAGCGCGTTTTTCTTCCTCTTTTTCCTTCTCGCCGATGACGCGCTGATCACCATCCCGCAGCATCCGCAGCTCGCGCGCCTGCTGTCCGCCCTGGCCATGGGTGCGCTGTTCACCGGCATGCACCTGTACGTATTCCGCAAACGGAAGTAGGCCGCCGCACCGCAGGTTGCATCTGCGGGGGGAAACCGATTTATTGCGTTGATGCCGCAAAACGAGTCCATACCGACGTACCGGGGGATACTGGTCTTCTGGCTGCCGCTGCTGGCGACCTGGCTGATGATGTCCGTCGAGGGACCGTTTCTCGCCGCCGTCATCGCACGCCTTGCCGAACCGAAGTTCAATCTCGCGGCCTACGGCGTGGCCTTTTCCTTCGCACTCATCGTCGAGGCTCCCATCATCATGATGATGAGCGCCTCCACCGCACTGGTCAGCAACCGCGCATCCTACCTCAAGCTGCGCAACTTCACCGTGCTGCTCAACGGCGGCATCACGCTGGTGATGATCATACTCATCCTGCCGCCGGTGTTTCCGCTGATCGCCGAGGGCCTGATCGGACTGCCCCATGACGTCGCACAGCTCACGCATCTCGGCACCGCCCTTCTGCTGCCGTGGCCCGGGGCCATCGGCTTCCGGCGTTTCTACCAGGGACTGCTCATCCGCAACGACCTGACGCGCCGCGTGGCCTACGGCACCATCATCCGCCTGGCGAGCATGGCCGGCAGCGCACTGCTGCTCTACCTGCTGACCGACATTCCCGGCGTCGCCGTGGGCGCGATCGCGCTTTCCGTCGGTGTCACGCTCGAAGCGATCGCCAGCCGCGTCATGGCACATGCCACGATACATCAGCACCTGGTGAACCAGGACAGTTCGGACGAGGGCATGAGTTTTTCCTCGATTTTCCGTTTTTACTACCCCCTCGCCCTCACCTCCCTCCTTGCGCTGGGCGTGCACCCGATGGTCACCTTTTTCCTCGGGCAGTCACGCATGGCCCTCGAATCCCTCGCCGTCATGCCGGTGATCAATTCCCTCGTCTTCATTTTCCGCAGCTTCGGCCTCTCCTACCAGGAAGTCGCCATCGCGAAATACGGGAAGGATTTTCGTGGCTACCTGCCGGTAAGGAATTTCGCGGCGGGACTCGGCGCCGCGGCTGTGCTCGGACTCGCACTGATCGCGTACACACCGCTGGCGGATCTCTGGTTCGTCGTCCTCTCCGGACTGACACGCGACCTGGCGGATTTCGCCCTGCTGCCCGTGCAGCTCCTGGTGCTCATTCCCGGCGCGTCTGTGCTGCTGTCCTATCAGCGCGCGACGCTGGTGAGCGCCAAGCGCACCGGCCCGATCACGCTAGCGACCGGGCTCGAGGTCGGCACCATCATTCTCATGCTCATCGTCGGCATCGCCATCTTCGACCTCGTCGGCGCCGTCGCCGCTGCCATTGCACTCTTCATCGGACGCCTCGTCGCCAACGGCTGGCTGTGGCGTCCCGTCGCCCGCGCCGTGCGTGCAATGCGCGATCCGTCGCTGCACACATCAACGCAACACGATACAGGGGAATCTCATGCGTAACCTGGAAATTCGTCCCGGAATCCATTCCCATAAAATGCAGTACTTCATGGCCGCGGCATCCGCCCTGCTCGCGGTTGGAATGCTCTGGGTCATCTGGTACCGATACGGGACCGAAGAACAGTCTTTCGTCCACTGGGTGCAGATGTTCGCGTTCGCCTTCCTCGCCGCGGAGTCCGTCTCCCGGGTACGCTTTCTGAAAAGCCTTTTCCTCCGCATCAACGCGGAAGGAATCTCCTGGCGGCTCGTCGTCGGACTCGAGATACTCAACCGCCGTCCCCCGAATTCTTCCGCGGCACTGCGATGGGACGAGATCGCCGCCATACGTCAGGAAGCGACCGAGCTGCGTATTTCCATCCATGGCGCAAAGGACGACCTGCAGCTTCCTCTCTCGCAGTTCAACTACGCACAGCGACAGGATATCAAGGCTGCCGTCGCCGCCAACTTCACCGAAATGATCACCGATGAGGACGACGCGGCAGCATCGTGAACACAGACACCGTCATAGGACTGGAGATACATGCGCAGCTGCGCACGCGGAGCAAGGCGTTCTGCGGATGCAGCGCGGAAGAAGGCGGCGAGCCCAACACGCAGACATGTCACGTCTGCCTCGGACATCCCGGGGCGCTTCCGGTGCTCAACGCCGCCCTGCCCCGGTCCGCCGTGCTGCTGGGCCGCGCCGCTGGCTGCCGCATTCGTCCGCATTCCACCTTTTCGCGCAAACATTATTTCTATCCCGACCTGGTCAAGGGCTATCAGATCACGCAGTTCCGCGATCCGATATGCGAAGGCGGCACGCTTCCCTA
>CAJXSA010000351.1 GCA_913060595.1 uncultured Ignavibacteria bacterium | reverse complement strand
CTTCACGGCAGGCGTCGTCGCCATGTTCGGCGTCATTTCGCTCCAGCATTTCGGCCTGCTTGACATCAATCTCATCTATATCAATCCGACCTACATCTGGGCGGCCCTGGTGGGCGGACTCATCATGGGCCTCGGCTTCGTCGTCGGCGGCTTCTGTCCCGGCACCAGTGTCTGTGCCGCCGCCATCGGGAAGATCGATGCCATGATTTTCATCGGCGGTTCTTTCCTCGGTGTGCTGCTTTTCGCAGAAGGCTATCCGCTGTTTGAAAATCTGTACCTGGCAGAGTACTGGGGCAATCCGCACATTTTCGAGACAACGGGCATCCCCAAGGCCCTGTTCGTTTTCCTCCTGACCGCAGTGGCACTGCTCGCATTCTGGGCCGTTTCCCTCGTCGAGGCCCGTGTCAACGGTGAGCAGCCGAAATTCTTTCAGCTGACCCGTATCACCGCGGCCGTCGCCGTCGTCGGTGTGCTCATCGCCTTCTCCGGCTTCCTGCTGCCGACGCAGAAGGACGCGCTTCTCGCCTCAACGGACGACCTGGAGGAGGCGCGACTGGAGCAGATTAAAACCATCTGTCCTGACGAGCTTGCCTTCCGTATCCTCGACACGGATTCGCGCCTGCAGGTGCTGGATTTCCGTCCGCTGGAAGCACGTGAGGAGCTCCCCCTTCCCAATGCAACGGCATTCACCCTGGACAACCTGTTCGAGAAGGAGCCTGTGAAGATTTTCGACAGAAAGAAGTCCCTGAATGTCATCGTCGCCTCAGACGAAGAGACAGATCAGCGAATGGCGGCGATTGCACGAGAACTCGGTCACAATAACGTACGCATCATCGATGGCGGGCTCGCCGCTTTCGAGCGCGAAATCCTGAAGTTTGACACCACGCAGGTGCCTGCCAGCCGGCATGAAATCGATACCTATCGTTTCCGCACACGCGCACGCCGCGATCTGCCCGCCGTCCTCGCCGCGCAGAAGCCTGCCCCATTCGTCCCGAAAGTCCTGAAACGCGCCGCCGGCGGCTGCTGAGGCCTTGCATTGCGGAGGACCGCACTCCTCCTGCCCTTTTGATCATTATCTTATTCGCAGAGGAATATCCTGTTTGTGTGTTCCTCTGCGATTTTTTATTATGGATGCAAAGATCCCGTATTATGAAACAAAAACGGTTCCAGACTTCTGGGCTTTCCGGATCCCGGCATCCTTGTGTAAGGGCAGAAACCAATTTCCTGCGCGAAGCAGGCAAGAGCGATGTTGATCAGTGGCAGTAGTGACGACCGATAGAAACAAGGTGCATCCAATGATTAGCGAAAGGACAATCGATATGAGAAAACTGTTCCTGGCATTCCTCTTCCTCCCACTGTGCTTCTCCGCCTGCGATGAAGAAGAAGGGTGCGACAGCACGATCGCGCCGCAAAGATCGGCATTCGTCTGGGCAGAAGTCGCCGTACTCGACCAAAATGGGGATGAAGTGGAAGACTATCCATGCACTGTCAGCTGGCAGAAGTGGTGGTGCGACGGATCGTATGCGATGGAAGTATCATATTCAGAAAACACCAATCACGAAGGTGTTTACCTTGATGTCTCTCCGCTCTATGATCTACATAATGAAGAGGATTACATCGTGGTGACACTCGAGGCAGGATCGGGCAGCGCGAAGCAGGAATGGATGAAACGGGTTTCTTATGATGCTTTTCGCGATCGTGAGGTCAGGGTCAGTCATACGTTCTATATAACCCGCTAGACTGCCTGGGCATCCACGCACCTTGCATGGGATATCTTTATTGGGTATGGAATCTGTCTTGAAGCAGGGAGAGAAAGAAAATGACGAAAAAGCCCCCGCATCGCGGGGGCTTTTCTGTTCTGTGCACCTGGCGGTATGACACGTTCGGTGCGTCCATTCGACAAAAATGAAGAGAAGGCGTTCTGCCTATTTCTCCAGCGGCTTGTGGCAGAACCACCAGTCGTAGCACTCGTACTTCGAGGAGCGTTCCTTCGCGTCTTTCTCATTCGTCGCAGGCGGAACGATGATGCGATCACCGATAAGCTCATTCTCGGGCCAGCCGGCGGGCACCGCACCCTGCTTGTCGGAAATCTGCAGCGCACGCACCGCACGAACCACTTCGTCCATGTTCCGTCCGATTTCCTGCGGGTAATACAGGATGATGCGAATCTTGCCCTCGGGATCACCGATGAAGACGGCGCGCACCGTGTTCGTACCCTTGCCCGGGTGCAGCATGCCGAGCTTCATCGCGATGCTGTCGTTCGCGGCGACGATGGGAAAGGTGATTTCCACGTCGAGCGTTTCCTTGATCCACTCCACCCACTTGATATGCGAGAAGACCTGATCGACGGACATGCCGATCAGCTTCACACCGAGCGCATCGAACTGCTCGACGCGCTTCTGAAATGCCACGAATTCCGTCGTGCATACCGGTGTAAAATCAGCCGGGTGACTGAAAAGCACGAACCAGGATCCCTTCAAATCTCCGGGGATACTCATCGGTCCGTGTGTGGTCTGCACTTCCATCTCGGGGAAGGGGTCGCCAAGCAGCGGCATGCGAATTTCATTCGTTTCCATGTGCGTTCTCCATTTGTACTGTTTTGACAGGATTATATGAACCCACTATTCGGGTTGACTGTTGCGGTTTTGAATCGTCTCGACCATGTCTTCCACCTTCTCCGACCCGCAGTGACGGCAGGCGCGTCCGTCGGCGTTTGCGTTTGCGTTCGCGATCGGCAGGCGCATCTTCACCATTGCCTCGTCCCCGCAGTCGCCGCAGCGATGCAGCGTGTGCGCGTAATCGACGTTTCCTCCCTCGATCTGCAGCGCCTTCCCTTCGATGATGGCTCGAGAAAGTGTAAAGCGGGCGGATGCGATGAGGCGGGAAAACGTCGCCGGAGAGATGTCCATTTCACGCGCCGCGTCTCTCTGGTCCATGCCCTCGTAATCGGACAGCCGAAGCGCCTCGAATTCGTCCACCCGCAGGCAGATGTGTTCGAGCTCCCGCCGGGGAATCCCTGCAGGCTTGTAGCTGATACATCTCGGTGGCCCCTGAACGCGTCTGCTGCGCGGCGGTCTCGGCATCTTATTTCCTAAATGAAAATATATTCATAATGATGTCAACATACTGCATGAGAGTGGAGTTCCCAAATACGTTCGCGAGAGCAACCTCTGCACAGCAGCGACCCGGGATTGAAGCGAAAGCCCCGCACGAGGCGAGGCTTTCGCTTTCAGAATGAGAATTCCGCCGTTCCGAACTGCACAGAACTGCCACTACTTCGCGAGCAGCATCCTTCGGTGCAGCACACGTCCATCCGCTTCCAGGCGGCAGACATAGTGTCCGCTGGGCATCGAACTTCCATCGAATTGTATGTGATAGCTGCCTGCCGTATAACGGCCCTCGGCGAGTGCAGCCACACGGCGTCCATAGATGTCGAAGACATGCAGGCGGACGTCAGCGTCCCGCGGAATTGTGAAGCGGATTGTCGTGATCGGGTTGAACGGGTTCGGATAGTTTTGATCGAGCGAGAAGCCGCCAGCTGCAGGATCGGCAGCACCTCGCTTCGGAGTGCCGCAGGGACCGCTCACACTGTACTGCGCGGGTCCCTCTACTGCCGCCACGCCCACGTTGTGCGAGACGTGGACCTTGAACACTGCGGTCCCGGTATTGTTCGCGGCGTCCGTGACGGCGAGATAAATGGTGTAGACGCGGCCGTCGCCCGTGCCCGCGCGCTCCCTGCGCAGATCGACGCTGCGGCAGTCGTTCGCGATGACGATATCGTTGAGCGTGCTGCCGGAGCCGCCACCGGTCTCCGCTTCATCGCTGGTTGCGGCCACGATGCGAACATCGGAGACGAGGAGCGCGTCACAGTTGTCGGTGAGTGATGCGATCATCTGGCTGAGCGTCACGGTCTCATACCCGTGATCCACCGGCCATAGGCTGAGCGGCAGCGAAGGAGTGATCACCGGCGCTTCCGCGTCCTGCACGGTAACGGTGAAACTGCACTGCGGACCTGCGTCGGTCACGCAGG
>CAJXSA010000350.1 GCA_913060595.1 uncultured Ignavibacteria bacterium | reverse complement strand
TCTTCACGCGCCATGGAACCGACCTCGGTGGCCTCGTCAAGCGGGTCACCGACGACCATGCCGGCGAGCGCGTCGCAGAACAGCGTCGTGAACTGCGCGGCCACCGCGGCAGTGACGATGAAGCGCTTCGCCGCGATGCAGCTCTGCCCCGTATTGATCATGCGCGCCGTGGCCCCCGTGCGCGCCGCCGCCTCCACGTCGGCGTCGTCGAGCACGATGAAGGGATCGCTGCCGCCCAGTTCGAGGACGGTTTTCTTGATTTCTTTTCCCGCCGCGGCGGCGACCTGGCTTCCGGCGTGCTCGGATCCGGTCAGCGTCGCCGCCCGCACCGCGGGATGCGCAATCACATCACCCACCGCGGAAGAAGACACCATCAACGTCTGGAAGCAGCCTTGGGGAAATCCCGCCTTCCGGAAAACCTCCTCGATGAGGAGGGCACAGCGCGGCACGTTCGAGGCGTGCTTGAGCAGGGCCGTGTTTCCCGCCATCAGCGCGGGTGCCGCGAAACGAAACACCTGCCAGAAGGGGAAGTTCCATGGCATGACGGCGAGCACGGGACCGATGGGGTCGAAACGCACGTAGCTCTCGGATGCGTCGGACGCGACGGATTCCGCCGCGAGCATGTCGTTCGCGTGTTCCGCGTAATACGCGCACACCCATGCGCATTTCTCCACTTCCGCGTGCGACTGCGTGATGGGCTTGCCCATCTCGAGCGTCATGGCGCGAGCGTAGGTGTCGCTGCCCGCGCGAAGCTCCGCAGCCGCGGCCTGCATGAGCATGGCCCGCTCCTCCATCGGACGCGAGCGCCACTGCTGGAACGTCTCTTCGGCGCGCTGGATTTTTTCTTCGATGCGAGACCGGCTGTCCGCGGGAATTTCTTCAAGGGTCTGTCCTGTCGCCGGATTGACGGATGCAAACGACATGCATAATCTCCACTGACTGCAAGGGAATGGCAGAGCATAAAATGCGGAATAGGCCGGACAGGGTCAACACCGCCCGCCGCTTCACACGGCCGGTGCGCAAGGGAACATGCGGGCGGGAGAGTCGTATAAGAAACCGGTTGCCAACCTCCCACGAGCATATGGCGACTGGTTGCAACTGGACCACAGACTCTGTATTTTGGCCTTGATTTCTACATTATTCATATCCATCCTCGATGCTCATGAAAACGCTCGTCACCACCCTCCTTTTCCTCGCTTGTATTCTCGCACCGGTCTCGAACGCACAGGCGCAGTATGCCTTCGGCATGGAGTATTCCATCGCGCCGGACGATGCGTACGCGAAAGTCACGCTGCCTGCAACGGCACTGTCTGATATTATCGCGGAGGGAGGGGATGGCGTGAAACCCGAAGATGTGTGCCTGGGAGATACGCCGGAGGGCACGCTCAGCGGGTATCAGGCCGATTTCGACGGTGACGGCCGCGAGGAGATGTGGCTTCTCTATCACACCGGTCCTGCGAAAAACGGCTGCAACGTCAGCCTCATCGTCTCCCCCATGGGCGGCGGCAAGTATCAGCTGATGGATCTGCTCAACTTCCCCGGCGGTGACGTCATCATGCATCCCATCGTCACCCTCGAAGACGGCGTACAGATGTACCTGCAGACCACGCGCACTTTCGAAGACGGTGTCACCCAGGTAAAGGGCACGGTGCTTGGCTACACGCAGACGGCGCTGATCGTGCTGACGACATGGACACAGAACAAGGGAATGATCAATGACACCTACATCACCGAGGAGGTGGACGCGGTGTTCACGGACGTCAACTTCGACAACGTCAAGGAGCTGATCGTTCGCTTCAACGTGCACGAAACCGGGGGCGCGGCCGCGACCTCGAGCAATATGGTCGACCAGTACATTCTCACGCTCGACTTCCTTCCCAATCACATGCAGTATGGCGTGTTCGACTCCGTCGGATATGCGAAAATCCAGGAAGCGGAAAATCTCGCGAAGGTGGGGCGTGGCAAACTGAACCGCGACGAAACCCGCATCGAAGGCATCATCAACCTGCGCGAAGCGCTGCAGGCCAATCCCTTCATGACCTGGGCCCGCGTGCGTCTCGGCGAATTCCTCCTGCATGACGGAAAGTACGCAGACGCGGAACAGACACTCATCCTCGCGCGCACCTTCGATCCCGAGTACAACAAGACATATCGCATTCTCGGCGACACCTATCTCCGGCTCAATGATCTGCAGAAGTCGCTGGCCGCATACGAGCGCTACATGGATCTGGGTCCCGAGTCGAACTACTACAAGAAGAAAGTAGAGCACAACATCAAGCAGATCACCATCCCGAAGCGGCGATAACCGAACTCATCACCAGCGAAGGGTTCCCACGTGCCTGATTTCAACTTTGCCAAGGGCAGCGGTTCACGCGATCCGGGCAAGCGGATTCCGCGTTCGCCCGAAACACCCGACTCCCCGCCCCAGGGTGAGCGGTCCAGCGTTCTCGACAAGTATCCCGTCCGTGACCTCTCGCATCTCAGCGATGAGACGACGTCCGCATCCGGGAACGAGCCTGTCACGAAGCAGGCGGCGGATACCACGGATGAGACCGCCGCACACGCGGAAGATAATTCCGACAATGCCGATGCTCCCGATGCCATGAACGGCCAAGAATCCACTGCGGAGAAAAAAGGAGGCCTGAGCGGTCCGCTGATCGCCATCCTGAGCATCGTCCTGCTGCTCGTAATCATCGCCTTCCTGTGGCATGTCAATCCCTTCCCGTCCGTGCGCAACGCGCTCGCCGGACTGTTCACCACTGATACGGAAGAAATCGTTCCGTCTTCCCCCGCGACGACGGACACGGAAACGATTGAAGAAGAAGCGCCGCCTGTCCGCTCGTGGGATTACTTCCTCCAGGTTTCTTCATGGGACGATCTCGCCAAGGCGGATCTCGATGCGGAACGCTACCGTGCGCAGGGGCTCGACGTCGTCGTCGAAAGTGAGTACATTCCCCGCAGACGACGCACTTTTTACCGTGTGCGACTCGGTCCCTACCGGGATCCCTCCGAAGCCGCGGCCATTCGTGAAGAATTCGCCGCCGTCATTCCTTCCGACGCCTTCCTTGACAGTACGCGCCTGATCGCGGATGAAATGGCTGTCGAGCAGACACCTCCTCCCGCACACGCGCCCACACGCGAGCGCGTGCGCGATAACCAGACACCGACCGCCGTATCGGAATTCGACGTGGTCAACGAACCGCTGAACGGCTATGCGGTGAAAGTGTCGTCCTTCACCGAACTCGGCATTGCCCGCAGTGAAGCGCGGAAACTGCTCGGACAGGGCTATCCCGCCTTCATCACGAAAAAACGCATCGGTGCGACCAGCTGGTACCGCGTCCTCGTCGGTCCTTTCTCCGACCGGCGCGACGCGAACCGCTACATGGAACTGCTGAACGTGACCTACGGCAATGAAGCCTACACCGTCGATCTCGCAAAAAACTGAAACACACCGGCCGCTGCATATCGAAACGGCCGTCAGAATTCAGTTAGGCTTTTGTTTGCGTAACCATTACATTAGAGTCTGGATTGGGCTGTAACGATGTCACTGTTGCAGTACTGTCCGCGAGGCGTGCAATGTTGCGGATGCATGTTACCTTCTCCGCAATTTTGTGTCTATATCGAAAGACCGGGATTCCCCGCCCTCTTTAGCCATTGCATGCATACATACTTTATCTTTTACACGTTCCACTCAATCAACAGGAGTTACGTATGAAAAAACTGTTTCTGATCGCCGTCCTGGTGGCTTTCACCGGCATGGCACAGGCACAGCAGGCGGTTGTCAAGGCACCTGACGCAGTGTCCGGTTCGGCACAGCTCAACCAGGCCCAGGCACCCGCAATCACGCTCGAACAGCAGATCTTCCTCCCGGGCGAGCCCGCCACGAACAACCGCGTGCGCAGCAACGGCAATGCCCTGCGCAAGACGCAGTTCAACGACCTTTTTGAAATCGGTCTGATGGCCAATACATACGCCATGATCGGTGACAGCCGCGTGCAGGTCGCCTGCGACCCGAACACGGACAACGTGGCCGTGATTTTCCGCGGC
>CAJXSA010000349.1 GCA_913060595.1 uncultured Ignavibacteria bacterium | reverse complement strand
TCGTACAACATCTGCCGCAACCAGGATCGGGCCGAGCATGCGACACAGGAAACCTTCCTGAGCATTCTCAAGAAGCTCAACCAGTTCGACAACCGTTCGAAGTTCTCCACGTGGCTTTACACGATCGTTTCGAACCACTGCCTGATGCTGGCGCGCAGCGAGAAAACGCGACGCCACATGAGTCTGGACGACGATGAGAACAGCGTTCCTGAAATCGCCGTCGATCACTGGGAACATGATCCGGAAGCGAGTGTCGAGCGGGCGGATCTCAAGGAGCATCTTGATGAAGCCATCGACAAGCTCGCGCCTGAGTATAAAGTGATATTCGTCCTTCGCGACATTGAAGGACTGTCGACAGAGGAAGTCAGCAATATCACCAACCTGAGCATACCGGCAGTCAAGTCGCGCCTGCATCGCGCACGCGCATTTCTGCGCAGCGAACTGACGCCCATTTTCAAAGAGCACAGCCATGAGTGAAAGCATACAGCACCATTTCGAGTCCTGCGAGGAAGTCCTCGACTACATATGCTCACATTTCGGAGACACGGATGATTCCGCGCGCTGCCGTGAGCTGGAGCGGCATCTCGAGAAATGCCCGGATTGCAAGAGCTACTGCGATTCCATCGACAAGATGATCGGCCTGTACCGCGCCAGCTCGCCTTGTTTCTCCGATGATGCCAAGCGCATGCTGCTCGACTCCCTCGGCATAGAGGAGCGCGGCTGAATCTTCGCCCCATGTCCCGCATCTCACGTGAGTATTCCGATTCGGGAGATTGGCATGCTCCGTCCCCGGCGGCCGCGTCACACACGCGGACGTTTTCCAAAGACAAGAAAGGCGTATCGTATGATGATTCTGACTGCCCTCGGCGGTGCCGTCCTTGGCGGAGGCGCCGGGTATTTGATCAGCAAAAATCTCAGCCGCGTGACCGGTGGCTGTCCGATCATGTGCAATCCGAAAGTCGCCGTCCCGTACTTCGCCTTCATGGGCCTTCTCCTCGCCGTCGAGGCGCTGGGCTGATTTCCCCTTGATACCGTGTTTCCACAGCATACCAAAAGATTCATGGCACAGACACAGAGAGTCGTTGTTTTTTCCCCCCCCACCTGTCCCCACTGCGTGAACGTCAAACGCTATCTCAAGCAGCATGGCGTGCGATTCAAGGATGTGGACGTCAGCCGGGACAGCCGCGCAGCCGCGGAAATGATGCGCAAGACCGGGCAGCAGGGGGTCCCTCAGCTCTGGATCAACAATCGCCCCATCGTCGGGTTCGACAGAGCAAAAATAGATAATTTGCTGAACCTCAAATAAACTACTGATACGGAGTCCTCATGAACATTCAACCGATTGATGACCGACTGCTCATCGAACGTATCGAACAGGAAGAGCAGAAAGTCGGCAGCATCATCATCCCTGATACCGCGAAGGAAAAACCCCAGATGGGGAAAGTCGTCGCCATCGGGACAGACGAAGACCTGCAGGAAATCTTCAAGGAAGGCGACAGTGTGCTGTTCGCGAAGTTCGCCGGCGATGAAATCAGCTACGACGGGACGGATTACCTCATCCTCTCGCGTGCCGATATCCTGGCCGTACTCCGCTGATCCTGCCGGCAGCATTGCGCAAGGGCGAACCTCCGGGTTCGCCCTTGTCGTTTTCTGCCCCGGTGCGTATGTTTTTGCATGGACGCACGCATTGTATTGGACGGCATTTTTCTCTTCGAAACGCTCGACGACGCGCAGCGGCGCATGGTTGCGGAATGCGTGACCGCGTGCACGCTGGAGAAAGGGGAGCATCTCTACCACGAAGGGGACCAGGCGCTGGCATTTTACGCGGTGCGGGAGGGACAGTTCAAAGTCTATCGACTGACGCCGGGCGGTGATGAGTTCATCGTGCACATTCAGGGTGTCGGCGATGTCATCGCGGAGGCCGCGATGTTTGACGTCAAAACCTACCCGGCGTCCTGCATGGCAATGACCGACGGCACGGTGCTCCGCATCGACAGCCGCCGCTTCATCGCCCTGCTGCTTGCTGAGCCGACACTCTCGCTGCGCATCCTTCATGCCTATTCCCGCCGCCTGCGCGCGTTCGTCTCCGCGCTCGAGGATCTCTCCCGTCGCGACGTCAGGGCGCGGCTCGCCAACTACCTTCTTCGCAACGCGGAGGACAGCGCGGGAGTGCCGTTCTGTCCGGTCCCGTTTTCAAAAAAAGAACTTGCCACGCTGCTCGGCACCATTCCCGAAACGCTTTCGCGAGCGCTGCGGGATTTCAGGGAACGCGGTCTCATCGAAGAGCGGCGCAGCGGCTTTCTCCTTCCCGGCGCACAGGCCCTCCGCGCCTACTGCTCCGAATAACATCCCGCAGGAAAACGGCGCGGCTTGACTTTGGTCAAGGCATGTTCCCGGGCTGCAGGCGATATTGTGAATGAACCTACAGCAAAGGAGCACGTATGACACGCGAAATCATAGAAATCAACGAAGAACTCTGCGACGGCTGCGGCGACTGTGTCGTCGGCTGCTCGGAAGGCGCCATCCGCATCGTCAACGGGAAGGCGAAACTGGTGAAGGAGGAATTCTGCGACGGTTTCGGCGACTGTGTGGGCGTATGCCACACCGGGGCGCTCAAGGTCATCAAGCGTGAGGCACCGGCGTTCGACGATCTGGCGACGCGCCGGCATCTGCTTGAAACGCAGGGCATCGACGCCGTGCGCCGATATGAGCAGGCGCAGGCCCGGCACGATGACGCAGAAAGCGGACACGCGCATGCCGGGCAGCATGCACATGGCGGCGGCTGTCCCGGCAGCACGCAGCGAGACCGGAGACAGGAAGTGCACATCCCTGTAATGAGCGCACCGACTGCACAGGCGCAGCCGGCGCAGACGCAGGGGCATCCCGGCGCCATCAGCGGGGGCTGTCCCGGATCGGCGGCACGTGAGATTCGCCGGAATGCGGCACCGGCCCAGAATCCCGCGGCCGCGCCGTCGCTCATCCCGAGTGAACTCGGTCAGTGGCCCGTGCAGCTGCACCTTGTGCAGCCCGGCGCATCGTTCTTCCGTGACCGGGAAATGCTGGTGATGAGCACGTGCGGCCCGATAGCGTCCGCCGAAGTGCATCAGCGCTATCTGCGAAATCGCAGCGTGGTCGTGGCCTGTCCCAAGCTCGACAACACCGAACCGTACGCGCAGAAGCTCGCGGCGATTTTCCAGGAGAGCAGCATTCCGAAAGTCGTCGTCGTCATCATGGAAGTGCCGTGCTGCCGCGGTCTCTCCATGATCGTGCAGCAGGCACATGCCATGAGCGGACGCACGGACCTCATCGTCGAGGAGCACACGCTGACGCTCGACGGAGAAATCAAGGGCGTGCGCGAGATCGCCGGCTGATTTCATTCCCTCCACAAAAAAAACGTGCGACGGATGCCCGAAAAGAATATTTTTTTCCGGGCATCCGTCGGCTTCGTTTCATGCGGTTTGCAGATGGAACGTACGCGTTGATATTGCACCCGATCGTGGCGCCGCGAGGCTGCCGGCGGGACGGAACTAAGCCACCGCAAAACAGCGTGTTAGCGTGGCGAACTTGCCGCTGCAAGACCGGGGAGAAGGGGAGGCGAAAGTCTGCTAAATCCTCGAAAACAGCCGTTTTGAGGCGGTTTTTCGTCCCAACAGGGGAGGCGCCGCTTTTCCCCGGGCCGGGGAAATGCACAATAAATCTGTGCAAAATGCATCGTGAATACTTGACTGGAATTCGGACAAGCCGTAGCTTGTTTTGATTCTCGTAAACAAACGTATTCACGGTTTCCAAATCAGCCCTGGCCCACATGAGTTCTCGTGACGACGTCTCTTCTTGCCGCAGACCAATTTTATTTGGACTACGTAAATATTATTCCGTTTTCGCCGCCGTTGTCAGCTCCCTTATGCTGCTCGGCGGCTGCTATGCGTTTGTCGAAGACGAAACGCCTCCCGCGTGGGAGGACGAAGCAGATGCCGCGCAGGACATCAGTGCCATCGCCGCTGCCAGCGGACCCGGCGCCGGCGTGTTCAACGCGAAATGCGCCGTGTGTCATCAGATGACGGGTGAAGGCATCCCG
>CAJXSA010000348.1 GCA_913060595.1 uncultured Ignavibacteria bacterium | reverse complement strand
CGACACCATGCGGCAGGCCGCTTCCATCGTCGAGGCGCAGGAGCCCGACCTAATTGACATCAATGCCGGATGCTGGGTCAAGAAGGTGGCGGGACGCGGTGCGGGTGCCGGATTGCTGCGCGACATCCCCTACATGGTGCACATGGCGAAGACCATCGTCGACCAGGTGTCGCTTCCCGTCACGCTGAAGACACGCATCGGCTGGGATCTCGATTCCATACAGATCGTTGAGCTCGGGAAAATGCTCGAGGACATCGGCATTCAGGCGCTGACCATTCACTGTCGCACGCGGCAGATGGGACACAGCGGCGATCCCATCTGGGAGTGGATTCCGCGCGTGCTCGAAGCCGTTTCCATTCCCGTCGTGCTCAATGGCGGTGTCATGACGCCAGAGGATGCCAAACGCGCCTTCGACGAAACCGGCTGCGACGCCGTGATGATCGCGCGCGGGGCAATTGCAAATCCGTGGATATTCCGGGAAACAAAAGAGTATCTTCGTACGGGAACAATTCCCGTGCCGCCGAGTTTCCAGGAGCGCATCGATACGGCGCTCCGCCACCTGCGCCTCGCCGTGCATGTGAAGGGTGAACGGCGCGCCGTGCTGGAGATGCGCAAACATTATATCGCGTATCTCAAGTACGTCCCGAACAGCCGCCAGATGCGCAACATCCTCATGAAACCCGAGACGCTGGCGGAAGCGGAGGACGTCCTGCACAGCCTGCAGTACTTCGTCGACGAAAACGATGCGGTCGCTGCCTGAGCGAAAACGGCCGGAATGGTGCAATGGTGGGAATTTCACCCACATATGCGTTTGTTTTTCGTTGTTTTGCCGTTCTTTTCTTGACTACCAGACCGATTCTTCTTATTATTGGCATATATGCATTTAATCATTGAGTCTAACCTGTTACTTTAACTCATCACCGCAAAGGAGAATATTATGAAAAAACTCCGCAAATCTGTGGTGCTCGTTTGTGCGACGGCTATTATGGGTGCCGGCGCTGTTCTTTCGGGCTGCACCTCGTATGCGACCCCCGAACAGCTTGCACGCATAGCTGAGCTGGAGCGTGAGATCACGGCCCTCGAGTCAGCCATCCAAACGAAGCAGTCCCAGATCGGCACGCTGGACCGTCAGATCTCGGCCCAGGAAGCCAAGCTGGAACAATGCGCCAAGGATAAGGAGCTGGTCAAGCAGCGCCTTGCGAACTGGAAGGGCAACTAGTGTCCACTGTCACGACCCAAGAAACAATCGTACAAGCGAGGAGAAGAAACATGAAATGGAATAGAATTTCCGTGCTTACCATCGCGCTCGGATTGTTCCTCATGGCTGGCAGTTCGGTTTTTGCCCAGCAGGAAGAAATGACTGAGGAACAGGCGCTGCAGAAAATCCAGCAGCTGGAGAAGCGCACGTCCGAGCTGAAGCGTCAGCAGGATGCGCTCGACCAGCAGCTGGCCGAGAAGAACAAAGTCCTGAAGGCCAAGCAGGACGATTACGAGAAGTGTATCGACGAGCTCTACGCGCTGGTCGGTGCCACCCGCCAGGACGTCGACGCCTTCGAGGCCCGCCTGAAGCGACTGGAGAACAAGGTGGGTGAGCTGCTCCGTCTTTCCCCGATGGATTTGCTCGCACGCAAGAATGAAGTCGACGACGCCGAGGAAGAGTACAAGAACCTCGCGGGCAACAAGATCAGCCTGCTCCCGGCGTTTTACGATCGCGTCCAGCGCATGGGCGAGAACATCCGCACGCTCCGCGAGACCCTGAGCCGCGCCGAGAAGAGCTACACCGTTGGCACCTGGGCAAAGGATCGCGACTGTCTGTGGAACATCGCCAAGAAGCCGGATATTTACGGCGACGCCTTCAAGTGGCCGAAGATCTGGCAGAAGAACCGCGATCAGATCAAGAATCCCGACATCATCTTCCCGGGCCAGGTTCTGAAGATTCCGGCTCCCGCGCCGCTGACACCGGAAGAGGAAAGCGCGGCACGCCGCTACTATCGCCAGAAGCGCGAAGCGGAAATGGGCGGCATGGACACCGGTGCCTCTCCGGAGAACGTCAACAAGTAAGTTCTCCGCGCGGTGACCGCGTTGTCCATCACGTTTTACGGGAAAAACCCTTACATTGTGAGATGTAAGGGTTTTTCCGTCTCCGCGCCCGCCTCGCTGCAGCAGACGGCACGGAAATCGACAGCAATGCAACATTTTTCGAGGAATCGTTGGAAGTAGAGAAGCGCATACGCATCGACGGAACCAATCCCGTGGTGCTGTTCGGATTCAATGACGCGCACCTGCGCATTCTCGAGGAGCGCTTCGAGGCCACCATTGTCGCCCGCGGGGAAAGCATCATGATCCGCGGGGAGGACGAGGTGGTCGACCAGATCGAGAAAGTGCTCAAGGAACTGGTGTTTATCGTCAACAAGACCGACGCGCTGTCGGACAGGGACGTCAACACCGTCATCGACATCATGACCGGCGGCGCATCACCCGAGCTGTCGCCCGATGAGCTCGACAATGTCGTGCTCTATGCCAAAAAGGATTACATCAAGGCCCGCACACCGGGACAGATAGGCTACCTTCGCTCGATAAAGGCGAACGACATCGTTTTCGCCATCGGTCCCGCCGGAACAGGGAAAACCTATCTCGCCGTGGCCGCCGCCGTCGCTGCTCTGCGCAAGCACGAAGTGCTTAAAATCGTGCTCGCGCGTCCCGCCGTCGAAGCCGGGGAGAGCCTGGGTTTCCTGCCCGGCGATTTCCGGGAGAAAATCGATCCCTATCTGCGACCCCTGTACGACGCGCTCGACGACATGCTGCCGGCCGAAAAGCTGAAAGCCTATATCGAGCGACGCACCATCGAAATCGTTCCGCTTGCATACATGCGCGGACGCACGCTCAACAATGCCTTCATCATTCTCGACGAGGCGCAGAACGCCACGTCGATGCAGATGAAGATGTTTCTCACGCGCATGGGCGCCAATTCCCGCGCCATCATCACCGGCGACATCACGCAGATCGACCTGCCGGCGAAAACGCACAGCGGACTCGTGGAAATACGCGACGTGCTCACCGGCGTCGAGGGGGTGGGCTTCGTCTACTTCGACAAGGCGGACGTCGTGCGGCACCGCCTGGTGAAAAACATCATCGAGGCCTACGAGCGCTACCACGGGGACAACGATGCATAGGCAGGCCGAGAACGTGCGCACGCTTCGCCGCGTCCTGCTCGTGCTGGTGCTCATGTTCATGCTCTCCTTCGATCCTGTCGTCAACACGCAGAACCTGCGTGTCGAGCGAACGCCGGTCGAATACATCATGCCGCGGCGGCAGCGCCGACGGCTTCGCGGACGCCGCCGCTTCGGTGAGCCTCTCCGCTTCTCCACCGTCGAATCATTTTCAAGTATGTAAGGATACCTCCGCCATGTTCGAAGATTATCAGTCCAAGGGAAAAGAAATCCGTAAACGTGTCGACGATCTCCGGGGGTATCTTTGACATAGACAAGAAGAAATCCGAAGTCGCGGAACTCGAGGCGCAGACACAGGCGCCGGGTTTCTGGGACGACAACATCGAAGCCCAGAAAGTCATGCAGGAAATCACGCTCCGGAAGGAGTGGGTGGAGCTGTGGGAGACCGTGGATGCGAAAACCGCGGACTTCAACGCCCTGATCGAACTCGCCGAGGAGAGCCAGGACGAGACCATGGGTGAGGAGATCGGCAGTGAGCTCAAGGACCTCGAACGCTTGCTGGGCGAACTCGAATTCAAGAACATGCTCTCCGGCGTGGACGACAAGCGCAGCGCCATTCTCACCATTCATTCCGGCGCCGGCGGCACCGAGTCCCAGGACTGGGCGGAAATGCTCTACCGCATGTATCTGCGCTACTGCGAGCGGCGCGGCTTCGACGTCGCCATCGTGGACGAACTCGAAGGGGAGGGCGCGGGTATCAAGAGCGCGACCTTCGAGGTGAAAGGCGCATATGCGTACGGCTATCTCAAGTCCGAAATCGGCGTGCACCGCCTCGTGCGCATCTCGCCGTTCGATTCGGCCAAGCGCCGGCACACCAGTTTCGCCTCGGTGTTCATCTACCCCGAGATCGACGATGAAATCGAGATCGACATCAAT
>CAJXSA010000347.1 GCA_913060595.1 uncultured Ignavibacteria bacterium | reverse complement strand
CCCGGCGTGCTCCGAGGCGTCGCGCACGGCGCGTTTTTCCACCTCAGTGATGCCGCTGGGCACGGAGATCACGATGCGCCTGCTGGGTATCCAGCTGTTCATGATTTTCTTGATGAACGCGCGCAACATCCCTTCGGCAATTTCGAAATCCGCGATGACACCGTCGCGCATCGGCCGAACCACCTGCAGATCACGATGCGTTTTTCCCTGCATCTCCCGTGCATCGTTGCCGATGGCGATGATTTTCTTCGTGTTTTTATCGAAGGCGACGATGGAAGGTTCGCTCAGAACCACGCCCTTTCCCTTGACCCAGATCAGGGTGTTGGCAGTGCCGAGGTCAATTGCAATGTCGTTGGCAAAGAGACTGAACAGGCCCATAAATGCTCGATTTCTGTCAATGCTTGAAATGTCTGGTACCGGTGAAAATCATGGCGATATCATGCGCGTCCGCGGCAGCGATTACTTCTTCGTCACGAACGGAGCCGCCCGGCTGTATCACGGCGGTGACGCCGGCTTTGACTGCTTCGAGCAGTCCGTCGGCGAAGGGGAAGAAGGCATCGGACGCCATCACTGAACCTTCCAGCGACAGCTCTGCGTTGCCTGCCTTCATCGCGGCGATAGCAGCGGAATCAACGCGCGACATCTGTCCTGCACCGATTCCCAGGGTTTTCTCGGCGCTGGTATACACGATCGCGTTCGACTTCACGTGCTTGCACACGGTCCATGCAAACGTCATGGCGCTCCGTTCCTTCTCGTCCGGGGCGCGTTTGGTGACGACTTTCCAGTCTTCACGGACCTCCGGTCCGGAATCGGCCATCTGACAAAGATAACCATTTTTCACGGATTTCACCTGCACCGCGGCCGGGGTACCTCGGCGATGGCGTATCAGGCGGCGATTCTTCTTCTGGCGCAGGGTGTCCATCGCATCGTCCGCGAAGGATGGAGCTATGATGACCTCGGAAAACATCTCGTTGAGTTTCTTCGCCAGTCGGATGTCCACCTCGCGATTCAGTGCGATAATACCGCCGTATGCGGAGAGCGGATCGGTGGTGAGCGCTGCGGCATACGCGTCGAAAATGCTTGTGCTGACCGCGCAGCCGCATGGGTTGGTGTGCTTGATAATGGCTGCTGCGGGTTCGTCGAATTCATCGATCAGTGCCGCAGCGGCATCAATGTCCACGATGTTGTTGTACGAAAGCTCCTTGCCGTGCAGCTTTTCGAAGGCGTCAAGAAAAGAACCATAGAGAGCAGCGGCCTGATGCGGATTCTCACCGTAGCGCAGTTCCTGTTCGCGGGGTGCCGAGATGAGAAGCTGGGCATCGAGCGCTTCGAATGTACCGGATTTCTCACTGAAATAAGTCGCGATCGCGTGATCGTACCGTGCGGTGAGTGCGAAAACCTTTCTTGCAAGCATCCGGCGCGTGTCTGCTGTCGTGCCGCCTTCGGCACCAATCTGGGCCTTGATGTGTGCGTAGTCCACGGGATCGCATACCACGGTGACTGCATCGTGGTTTTTCGCGGCAGATCGAAGCATGGCCGGCCCCCCGATATCGATCTGCTCAACGCAATCCGCAAACGCCGCTCCTGCAGCGACGGTTTCCTCGAAAGGGTAGAGGTTGATGATGACGAGGTCGATCGGCTCGATATTCTGTGCCGCAATCTGCTCAAGATGGGATGTCTGATCGCGCCGTGCGAGAATGCCGCCGTGCACTGCCGGATGCAGCGTTTTGACGCGTCCGTCAAGCATCTCAGGAAATCCGGTCATATCCTGCACCTGCGTGACCGGGAGTCCGGCCTTCTGAAGGACGGACCAGGTGCCACCGGTGGAAATCAAGGAAATACCCTGATCCACGAGGAATTGGGCAAACTCAAGAATGCCCGTTTTATCGTAGACGCTGATAAGTGCGCGTCGAATCGTATTCATGCTACCTCTGCTTGGTGGATTGGACCCTGCCGTCTCTGACTTCCATCTGTCCCCGGGAGAAAAGCTGAAGTGCCTCCGGGAGCAGCGCATGCTCGACCGCGAGCACGCGCTCGGCGAGGGATGCCGGCGTATCGTTCTCTTCGACGGGAACGCAGCGCTGCAGCACGATAGGGCCCCGGTCATATTCTTCGTCCACAATGTGCACCGTGGCACCCGAAACACGCACGCCGGCGTCAAGCACTGCCTTATGCACGCGCTCACCGTACATCCCCTTGCCTCCAAATGAGGGGAGAAGGGCAGGGTGTACGTTGACCATGCGACCGCGGTACCACCGGACGACTTCCTCGGGGATGCGCTTCATGTATCCGGCGAGGGCAATGAAATCCGTCCCGGCACTCTCGAGATGCTGGACAATGTTCGTGGCGACCTCATCCGCAGCGATTCCCTGCAGTGAGGCCGTGGGTATGCCTCGCGCAGATGCCCAGGTCAGCGCGGGCGCATCGTCGCGGCTGCTGAGCACAAGGACAATCTTCGCATCAAGCGTGCCGCGCTCCACCGCCTCGTGAATGGCGCGGAGATTTGACCCCCTTCCTGAAACAAATACAGCGATATTCAGCATTATTTCTCGATCATTTCAAGACTTTCAAATTACGCAAAATGGCCTTCGCAGTCAACGGAGAACGGGAACCGCGACACGGGGAAATGCTGTTCTTGTATTCAACAGCAGTTGCCTTTTCACGTTATCCGGAGTCGTACATGCGGTCATTCGTCGGTAAGAAGAAAGAACTTTTTGATTTCATGCGCGCCAATGATTTTCCCGTGTATCATGCCAGCAATATCTTTTATCGTGATATGCAGTACGCCATCCGGGATTATGTCCGTGTTCATGAAGGAAAGGACATAGGCTGGCGCGAATGCGAGGCGCTTGCAGCTCCGTTCGTCCGCGACCTCGAAGAGAAGGATGTCTTGAGACCGTTTGCACGGAACACATGGGTGCTGAACGATCCCGCGTACCTGCTCCCTTCCGAAGTGCAGACGACCGATGAGACGGAGGCTGCGGAAGTGTAAAACGCCTGATGCGGCATATTGCTTTCTTCCTAATCCAATCTTCGGTATATTTATTAAGTTTAAATAGTGTATCAATCGAAGAATCAGCGACAGGAGCATAATTATGAGTGAACCTACCACGGATGCAGTCGGACAGATTACCGTGACCGACAAGGCGGCCGCAGAAGTGGGATCGATCCGATCCGAAAACAGCATTCCCGAGAACTACTACCTGCGCATCGGCGTCAAGGGAGGAGGCTGTTCCGGACTGTCGTACTCCCTGGGGTTCGATGGCGAAAGACGCGAGACCGACGAGGTCCTCGAGATCAATGGCGTACAGATTCTGGTGGACGCCAAAAGTCTCTTTTATCTCGATGGCACGGAACTCGACTATACAGATGGACTGAACGGCAGGGGCTTCGTATTCAACAATCCGAACGCCGTGCGAACCTGCGGCTGCGGCTCGAGTTTCGGCGTCTGATCCTCCCACAAGGGTCATCGTTTGTATTTGCGTCACGTATTTGTTACGTGGCGCTTTTTTTGTGCGAAAAACAAACTTCTTTCCCGTTTCCGTTGTTGTACAAGGGTGTGGGACATGCCCATGATCCATCATTCCAAAACGAAAAAAGCGCTAAAGGAGATACTATGGCATACGAATGGAAGTTCAATCCTCGTCCGTACAGTGATGACGAGGCGAAAAACCTGCTCAAAGATGTCGTGTCACCGGAGACGGCGGACTGGCACTACAACAAGCATCATAAGGGCTATGTTGTCGCGCTTAACGGCATCGAGAAGGGACTCGAAAGTGCGGATCGATCTGCTGCGAACGGAAACTACAGTGAGGTCGGTGAGCTCAAGCGTCGAATGACCTGGAACCATTCCGGTGCGCTGCTTCACGACGTGTACTGGGACAACATGGGAGGAGACGGGGATACATCGAAAGGTCCCGAGGTGGTCGCTGCGATTGAGAAGGAATTCGGCTCCATCGACAAGTGGAAAGAGGATTTCAAGGCGGCGGCGTTTTCCGCAAAGCTCAGCGGATGGGGACTGCTCGTGTTCGACCAGCTGTATAGCGGACGCCTCCTCAACGTCCTTGTTGATGAACATCAGTACGGTGCGATATGGGGTGGCATACCCCTCGTCGCCTGCGACGTG
>CAJXSA010000346.1 GCA_913060595.1 uncultured Ignavibacteria bacterium | reverse complement strand
CGCCTGCGCGACGGTGACGCCCGCGTCGACGATGACGACAGGGATGCCTGCCGCGCTGAGCGCATCCGATGCCTTGGGACCGACACGGCCCGTGACGACGCATTCGACACCCGCATCCACGAGCGTCTGAACGGTTCCCGTTCCCGCACCGTGTGCCGCGGCGCCGTTGTCGGCGTTGTCAAGCCAGCGTATGCTCTCATGTTCTGCGTCCACGAGCACGAAACCGCGTGCGCGGCCGAATCGCTCGTCGAGCATGTCAGTCCATGTACGTTCCGTTGCGGAAATGGCAACTGTCATGCGAAGATCTCCTGTTCGGTTATTGCGTTCCATATATGCTCCATCTGCGCGGTGATCCCGTCATCCTGCATTTCCAGGAGCGTGCGGCCTTCGTGCAGCGACGCCGGGAAGACAGAGGAGAACGGAAACTCCGCAAGCACGGGGATGGCGTGCTCACTGCAGTGGGAGCGGATGTCATCGCGCGCCTGTTGGCTGCAGTCCGCCTTGTTGATAACGCAATAGGCGGGAATGCTGAAATGCTCGACGAGAGTAATCATGCGCGCGAGGTCATGCACACCGGCGCGTGTCGCTTCGGTGACGAGCAATACGGCGGTCGTCCCGCTGATGGCGGCGATTGCGGGACAGCCCAGTCCCGGGGGACCATCGATGAGCACCCAGCCTGCGTTGAATCGATCGGCACAGGCCACTGCTTCCGTTCTGACCCTGGTCACCAGTTTCCCGGAGTTCTCCTGACCCGTGCCCAGGCGTGCTTGAACCATGGGCTGGTCAAAACGGCTGCGGGAGGTATACCAGTGGCCTGTGAGTCTTGGTGTCATCGTGATGAATCCCCCGGGACAGACATGCGCGCAGACGCCGCAGCCCTCGCAGGCCGCGGTGTCGACTTCGTACTGTCCGTTTCGTATGTGCAGCGCATCCCATGCGCAGGCGCTTTCACAGAGTCCGCACAGCGTGCACTGGCGGGCGTCGAACATCGGCAGCGAGCTTCCGTAGAAGCGCTCCTCGGAGAGCACCTCCGGTCGGAGCAGCAGATGCAGGTTCGCGGCGTCGACGTCGCAGTCCGCGACGACGGCATCCGCTCCGGCCAGCTGCGCCAGTGCTGCCGTCACCGTTGTCTTTCCCGTCCCGCCTTTGCCGCTGACGACTGCGATTTCTTTCATGCCGCCATCTCCTTCTCGGGCGTCAGTGCCGCGAGAATTCTGTCGAAAATGTCGCGGAACTCCGGTCGGCTGGCAGGCAGAATTTCCCCGCGCGCGCAGGTCTGCGCGATGTCTTCCTGCAGCGGGATTTCCGCGAGCACGGGAATTCCCTGCGCACGGCAGAAGTCCTGCACCGTGCTGTCCCCTTGCATCACCTTGTTCACCACCGCACCGCAGGGCTGATCGAGATCGCGCAGCACCGCGGCCATGTCCGCGAAATCGTGCAGACCGAACGGCGTCGCCTCTGCCACGAGAATCGTGTAGTCCGCCTCGCGCACCGCTTCGACGGCGGCGCAGGACGTGCCCGGAGGAGCGTCGAGGATGCGGATATCCCCATCATGTCCCATGGATGCTTTCACCTCGCGAATGACTGTCGGCGCGGCTGTGTCACCGACGCGCAATCGGCCGGTGTAGAGGGAAATGTCCGCATCCCCACGCGTTTCCACGGTGCCCACCTCGCGGCGTCCGTCTGCGACCGCCCCTTCGGGACAGAGCAGAACACAGCCGCGGCAGCCCTTGCACAGTTCAGGAAACACCATCACGCTGTCCTTCAGGCAGAGCAGCGCATGAAATGCGCAGACGCGCTGACAGATGCCGCAGTGCGTACAGTGCTCTTCATCGATGACGGGTATCATGCTCCACACCGTTTCAACGGCGCGAAGAGGAAGGTCGAAAAACAGGTGCGCGTTCGGTTCTTCCACATCGCAATCGAGCAGCGTCACATGTTCGCGTTCCGCGATTCGTGCCGCGAGTGCCGTCGCGACCATCGTCTTTCCGGCACCGCCTTTGCCGCTGGCCACTGCGATCGTCATGACCTTCCCTGCCTCCTGCCGTGCGTGTGGCGACGGCCATATCCCGGTCCCAGCACTGCGTGTGCCAGGTCTTCCACATTGTCGGATCCACAGGCGTCACAGGATGCGGCGGCCTCCCGGTCACCCGCGGTCTCCGCAGCGCGCTGCAGCTGCTCATCGCCGCAGTCGCGGCAGCGTCGCAGCGTATGTTCGAGATCCACCGCGCCTCCTTCGATGCGCAGTTCCTTCCCTTCGACGACGCTTTCCGCAAGTTTGCGCCGTGCGGTCTCGACCAGCCGGGAGAACGTGGAACGGGAAATGCCCATGCGCTCCGATGCCGGCTGCTGCTCGAGTCCTTCGTAATCCGCCAGGCGGATGGCCTCGTATTCATCGACGGTCAGCGTCACCGCTCCGAGTAGTCTGCGGGGCACACCGACCGGCTTGAAGTGACTGAAGCGGGGTGGTCCGTAAATGCGTCGTTTGCTGCGAGGTCTTGGCATCTATGTCCTTTCTGCACATATGTTCATTACTCACGCAGGCAATATAATGCACATATGTTCATTATGCAAGTATTGTTGTACGACATGCGACGGAATTATTTCCCACCCGTTGAGAATTATTCCCCGAACCGCGACGGGCATTATTTCTCACCGGTGGAGAATAATTCACATTGCGGACATGCAATTATTTCCCACCGGTGGAGAATAACTCCCGGTACGCGCGCGCAATTATTCTCCAACAGTTGGGAAATAATTGCAGCGACCCCTCTCCCCCTTCGGCGAGACGTCGCCCCCAGGCTCGGAGCGACAGATATTCTCGAAAATTCGAAAATATCTGTCCGCTACAGCGCCCCGGACTTGATATTTTTCCCCGATCCGTCTATCTTTGTAGTCTGTTCGGACGCATAGCTCAGTTGGTCCAGAGCGCTCGCCTCACACGCGAGAGGTCGTAGGTTCAAATCCCACTGCGTCCACACGCCTTGAAAACCCACCGTTTGGTGGGTTTTTCCTTTCTGATCCAGACAACCTGCCGTAGCCATCATCCTCTTTATGACGCAAGGGATGAGCACCTGCCTGCCCGCCGCTTGACTTCAGGATATTTTGCTCCTATACTAATACAACATCATCCCCCTTACTCACACCTCTGCCATCCTGCTTTGAACAGTTCGCGTTCCGTCTCAAACTTGCTGATACCGGAGGTTACCATGAAACAATTTGTCTTCGTATTCTGCGCCTTGCTGTTCGCAGGCTGCGCGGAAACCATCGATTTCGATACGGAAAAAGAAGAGGTCCAGGCTGTTCTCGACCGGTATGTCGCCGCAGTAGAAGCACTCGATCCAGAGCTGTATCTCAAGGATTATGCCCAGGATGATGACTTGGTGATTTACCATGCCATTCCAAATGTGCGTTATGTCGGATACGAGACACTGAAAGAAGCGATTGAAGAGTCGCTTACAGGAATCGAGCGTGCTAAGGTCACCTACGACGATGTCGCCATCAAGATTGATTCGTCCGGCAGTGTCGCATGGCTCACCGGATACATGGACATGACGATTGCCGAACCAGAACAGGAGCCGGTACAGTACAGTGTCCGCATCACGATGATCCTCGAGAATCGTGAAGGTGCATGGCTCGTTGTGCACGCGCATGCATCGCCGCGCTGAACCATGATCACGACTCTACCGACACGACGTTGAACATACGTGGCGCAGAGTGACACAAACGGGGATTGCCCGTTTGCATTGCGTACATAGTCACAGGGATTGTAAACAGAAACGTGTCCAGATCATACTATCACATTCGATAAATTCTGACACTCGAAAGAGAAGGTGAAATATGATGCGTTTTGTACTGGTACTGCTGCCGCTTCTCTGTATTCTGAGTAGCTGCCGGGATGCACAAACACAGGCGGAACTGAAAAAGCACCAGACTGCGATGCAGACTGAGCAGCGCAATCTTGAAATTGTGCGGAAATGGATTGGACAGGTGAATGAGAATAATTTCGAAGAACTCTATGAGGAGTTGTTCGCAAAGGAATTTCGGCACTACGTTCCCAGCAACGCAAAACCAAAGAGCTACGAGGAATACAGAAATATCGGTACGCAGATTTATTCTGCCTTCCACAATC
>CAJXSA010000345.1 GCA_913060595.1 uncultured Ignavibacteria bacterium | reverse complement strand
ATTCTTCTCAGTTCCATGGGAAAACTGCTCGTGGGCCGCGGCGCCGTGCTGGTCGAGCAGGGCGCCGGACAGTACCGTCTTCGTTCCACCAAGGGCCTCGGCAGCGAGATCGCGGATGCTGTCTTCGACATCCCCGTCGCCTGGGATCACCTCATGAACAGCGATGCGCTGCGTTCCTCCGGAAATGACTCCATTCGGCATTTCGCGCGCTTCGCTGAGGACTGCAAGCTGGAACTGATCATTCCCATGCGCCTCGAGGAGCGCATGGTGGGCATCATCGCCCTCGGCGGAAAAATCACCGGTCAGGAGTTTACTTCCGGTGAACAGACCTTCCTCGAATCCGTGGCGGCCGTCGCGGCGACCGCAGTCAAGGGCGCGCTGACCATCGAGGAACTGCGCCTCGTCAACAGACGCCTCGACAGCAAGGTGCAGGAAATGAACACGCTGTTCGAGATCAGCAGGGAGATGAACACCACCTTCGATCCCGATACCATCCTCCGCATCACGAGCTACGCCCTCATGGGCCAGCTGCGGGTGATGCGCTACCTCGTCTACACCTGGGACGGCGCGCAGCTCCATCCCGTGCTGACCAAGATGCCGGATTTCGACGCAGACGGCGCGCTGCTGATCGACCTCGCCGAACTGCGGGAAACCGTCGTGTTCTCGGAACGGCGCGCGCCGGAAAATGCGGCGGAACAGCGCCTGTTCGACGTCGGGGTGCACACCATCATTCCCATGCTCTCACAGAACACTCCCCGCGGGATGCTCTGCCTGGGTGAGCGCGTCGGCGGCGGACATTTCGAGCCGCTGGAGCTCGAGTATCTGCACGCGCTCGCGAATATCACCATATCAGCGCTGGAAAATGCCCGCCTTGTCAAGGAAACCATTGAAAAGCAGCGCATCGAAAAGGAACTCAGTGTCGCCAAATCCATACAGCAGGGTCTCCTCCCGAAAGCCATTCCCACGCTCGCGGGCTACGAACTGGCCGCCATCAACGAGTCTTCTCAGCAGGTGGGCGGCGACTACTACGATGTGATCGCGCTGTCCGATCACGAATACGTGCTGGCCATCGGCGACGTGGCCGGGAAGGGCGTGCCCGCTTCCCTGCTGATGGCCAATGTCCAGGCCGCATTGCGCACCATCGCGCCGCTGCGCCTTCCCCTGCCCGAGGCCACCGCGCGCATCAACAGCCTGATTCATTCGAACACCAGCGTGGACAAGTTCATCACGTTTTTCTGGGGACTGCTCGACACCGAAGCCCATACCTTCGAATACGTGAACGCGGGACACAATCCCCCCTACTTCCTGCACGGGACACAGGACTGCGACGAACTCAGTGACGGCGGACTGATACTCGGCATCATGGGCACGACGCCACCCTATGCTTCCCGGAAACTGCAGCTGGAAGCGGGCGACATGATCATCACCTACACCGACGGCGTCAACGAGGCGATGTCGAAAGACATGGAAGAATTTTCCGATGAACGGCTGCGCGACCTGGTCAGGGAATGCCGGACGCTCGGCGCGCAGGACGCGCTCACACGCATACGTGACGAGGTGATCGCTTTCACCGAGGGTGCCGCGCAATCCGACGATATTACCATGCTGGTGTTTCGCCGCTCCCCGCTGCCGGCCTGAGTCCAGCAACCCGGACAGTCATTTCCCAATCGTTGCTTGCTAATCCACCCGGAATTATTTCCTGACTCTGCGGAAGTAATTCCCCCGGAATTATTTCCCACCCGTGAAGAATAATTGCGTGCGGCGGGAGATATTTCCCAAAACTGGAAAATATCTCCCGCGACATGTACTGATCAGGCCCGTTCCTGTCCCAGTTCCAGGCCGAAGCCCTTGCCGCTGGCGTCCTCGCGCTTGAGCAGCCAGGCAAAAAGGAAACCGACGACGCCGAGTCCGGCGAACATGAGCACGGTCCAGGTGTAGTCGTACGTGGCGCCCTGTGCCAGCAATTCCTCCGTGACACCGGGATTGGTCTTGTCGAGAATGTACCCGGCGAGAATCGGGAAGGCCCAGAGACCGAGATTCTGCAGCGAGGCCATCATGCCGTAGGCGGTGCCGAGGCGGCGCTCGTCGACGATGAGCGCGACTGATGGCCACATTGCGGCGGGAACGAGGGAGAAAGCGATGCCGAGGACGAACATGGGAATGAACGGCGTCACGGACGTCAGCGACAGCGTGAGATGCACGATCACGAGCAGGAAGGATCCGAGCAGCATCAGGCTGGCGCGTTTCCCTTTCCTGTCGACGAAGAGACCGAAGAGCGGCGTGAACACGATGGTGCCCCAGATGATGAGGCTCGTGAGCGTGCCGCTCATGTCGATGGAGAGCCCGAACTTGTTATGCAGGAGATCCGGGCAGTATGCCTGGAAGGGAAACACCGCCGAGTAGAAGGTCACGCACAGCAGGATGACGTAAATGTACGAGCGGTTCTTGAGCAGCGCGGTGATATCGCTGAAGCGGAATTCCTCGTCCGCGTCGAGCAGCGACTGCTCGTGATCCGCCCCCCCGCTCACGCGCGCGTCGAAAATCATGTAGATGACGAAGAACACCAGGCCGACGCCCATCAGCACGGCGGCGATCCACAGGGCGTAGGTCCAGCCGTAATGCGAATCGATGAGCACGGGTGAAAGAATGAGCGCGAAGGCCGTCCCGAGACGGGCGATGGCGACGTTGATGGCGAAGGCGGTGGCGAGCTCCTTGCCCTTGAACCATTTCACCATAATTTTATTGATGACGACAATGCTGGTTTCGGCGCCGAGCCCGAACAGGAGGCGACCGAACATCATCATTTTCAACTGCGGCGAGTAGCTCGGGAGAAAGGCGTCCATCACCCCGAAGCCGATGCCCCCGTTGCGGAAGGTTTCCGTTGCGCCGTAGGCGGTCACCATCGCACCCACCGCACAGAGGGCGACGAACAGCAGGCCGGTCTTTCGTATGCCCCACTTGTCCAGAATGATGCCGCCGAATATGGCCATCAGGAGAAAGGTGTTGGGGAAGGAGTAAAAAGCGACGATCAGTCCGTAATCCACGTTCGAGAAGCCGAGCTCGGTCTGCATGACGGACTTGATCGACGACATCGCGTCGTAGACGTAGTAGTTCGCCGCGATGACGACACTGACGAGTATGAGCACGATCCAGCGCGTCGAGGGGGATATCTTCTTCATGCCGTGTACATTCATGGGTGGGACAAGGGAAGCTTATTTGCGGACCGGTGTGCCGTCGGCGTGGTGCATGGCGACGAAACCCCGGTTGATCAGCATCTGGAGGAAGAGCTTGAGTCGATCATTCACGGGCTCGATCTCCTCACCGAATTCTTCGCGTAAACTGTCTGCAATGGCGTGAACATTGCGTGCGCCGTCACAGGCCAGCCATACGTGCGAGCCGAAACTGTCGAGCCGCGTGTGGATATAGTGGCTTTTCCATTTGGGCAGAAAGGCGACGGCCATCCAGTCATACTTGAAGCGCTTGACCTTGACGACGACGATGCCCTCTTCCTCCATGTCGTATTTTGCGAGGCGGTGCGGAACGAGTTCGAGCAGGTTGAGCTGCGGCTCTTTGGCTTTGAAAAACATGCCGGGTATCAGGATATGGTATGGTACTGCGGTTCAGGGACCGGGGAAAACAAAATGTAGCGATTGCGCCGGGAAACAAAAAGCGGCCGGCCCGGGAATATCTCCGGGCCGGCCGCGGCATACTGTGATCACCGTCCCCGTTCAGGGACAGGATCTTCCTTTTACATGGCCGACGGGGGTGCAGGCTCATCCGGTTTTCCCGCGTTGTTGAGCGGAATGCGGATCAGCGTCCACGCGATGACACCCATGATGACGAGACTGACGAGGAACGACGGGTTGTCGAACACGGCGCCCGGGAACATTTCGAAGGCCGCAAAGCCTGCGAACACAAGTCCGATCAGCGCCTCTCCGGCGATGAGTCCGGACGCGAGAAGCACGCCGACATTGTCGATGCGTGCCTCCTGTCCCGCGGTCGCTTTCATCTTCTTCTTGCCCATGTCGACGAGGCCCTTGATGAGGCCGCCGAGGAAGATGGCGAAGGTGGTTTCCAGCGGCAGGTACATGCCGACGCTGACGAGCATCGGGCTCTTGACCTGCATGAGGATGAAGGCGACGCCCATGAGCAT
>CAJXSA010000344.1 GCA_913060595.1 uncultured Ignavibacteria bacterium | reverse complement strand
GTCGTCGAATCCAGCGGCGCGCGGTAGGTCTTCGTCTTCACGTCCGTGCCGCCGCAGAAGTTGACCAGCTGCAGCTCCACGGTGCGCATCCCCCCGTCGGCGCAGTTGCGCTGGTAGGTGATCACGCACTCCTGGAATCCTTCGAAAATAATCGTTGAAATCTCTGTATAAATTGCGGCGAGCTGTCCCGGTGTGGGCGCATTGAAGAATCTTCCACCGGTGAGGGATGCGATCATCTGCAGATCAGTAAAATTGACATTTCCCAGTCCGATGGTGAATATGCGAACGCGGTTCCGGTTCGCCAGCGCGACAACTTCCGCGATACTGCGATTCGAGGAGGTGTCCCGTCCGTCGGTCAAAATGATCACGGCCCTGCACTGATTGACACCCTGGTTTACCAGTTCCAGCACACCCGCGTACAATCCGTCCCACACAACAGTCCACAACGCGAGCGTCATATTGTCGATCGCTGTGTGAAGCATTGGCTTGAGGGTTGTCATCTGCTGGTGTATCGTGACGACGTTGTTGAAACCGATGACAGTGGCTTCATCGGTTACACCGTCCATCAGATCGACGAATGTGTGTCCCGCCTGCTTTGCTCCCGCAATCGGGGCTCCCTGCATACTGAGACTGGCATCGAAAACCAGGGCGACGGAAATGGCGCAGCGCACCGTCGGATCAGGACACCACAGCGTGAAGTCCTTGACCTCCACGCCGTTTTCAAAAATCTTGAGATCCTGCTTCGTCATACTGTACGTCGCATCACCATCGCAGGTAACCGCGAAATACAATTCGATCGTCGGCCAGTTGACCGTCACACGTTTGAAATTCAGGTTCGGCTGGGACGCACTGCGCGCTGGGAGCAGAAGCATTGCCGATACCATCAGTACAAGACAGGTGACATGCACAGACTGACGGATCGATGTCGGCATACGGACCTCGTGCGGGAGGGAAAACAGGGCTGGTGGCGTAGGAGGAGCTACCGGGATTGACTGACCGGGGCATGCGTGAATCAGTATGGAAAAAATACTCTTTTATACGCTGTAATCAAGTGTTCGCATCAACGAAACAAAAAAAAACTCCCTCCGTTTCCGGAGGGAGTCTTTCTCTTGGTGTATGCCAGCTTATTTGGCAACCACCATTTTCTTCATGGTTGAGAACTGCGGTGTCTCCATGCGGTAGAAGTAGATACCGCTCGGGAGTCCCTTCGAATCGAAGACCACGGCGTGCGTTCCCGCCGTTGCGAATTCGTCAACGAGGATTTCGACTTCACGGCCGAGTGCGTCGAAGACCGTCACCTTCACGTGTTCATCCACGGGGATGGTGTACGTGATCGTGGTGGCGGGATTGAACGGATTCGGCTTGTTGAAGATCACATAGTCCGGCGAGGCGGTCAACGGACGCAGGCAGTCGCCGCTCACGGTGATGAGACCGTCGGTCACACGCGGGAAGACGGAGCCGTCATTGATGAGGATACGATCCTGCACCGCGGTCGCTTCCGGCCAGAGCACCGGCGTCGTCGTCCAGTCCAGCTCGTTCGGACGTAAGCCGAAGACGGCACGGAACTTCATCCAAATCAGCGGCGGAACGTCGTCACCAATCCCCGGCGGGTACGCGAGGGGTCGGTCATCCGCAGACTGCAGCACAAAGTTCAGCTGATCATTGCTGGCGTTTCGTCCCTGGCTCACGACAGTCCATGAACCGGTCAGGCTGTTTGGCGTGACGACTTCAAGGAACTCGACCACGTCCGACGCCATCCTTGTGCGATCTTCGTTGTAATTGTACAACAGCTCGACTTCGAACTTTTTGATATCCTTGCCTTCCGGATCGTCAACATAGATCGGGACGAGAATGGTCTGATTCGTGTAACCGACATTGTTGCGCGGAATGGCAAGTGCCGCGGTATTCGGCAGTGCCGGAATGAATACACCATCCGTGCACAGCGAGCGTTCTTCCAGGTTCTCGGCGATAATCTCGGAAGTGATATTCGCCTGCAGTCCCTGTGTGGTTCGTTTGACCGGAATCAGCATCCATTCGACGCAGGCCGTGTCTCCGGGACCCAGATCCCGAGGATTGAAGAACTTGATCTCGGGCTCGCCCTCTGCACGCACCATGCTGGGTGCGATGGCGAGGTTTGCCTGCACGTTGCGTGCTATCCCGCCGCCTATGTTCGTCGCACAGACGCGATAGATGACAAAGGATGGGAAATAGCCTCCTGTGCGCGGATCGAAATGCAAACTGTCCGCCGGTATCGTTTCACAGGACACATCGAGGTTCGGCGCATCAAGACGCTGCACGTATACCTCGCAGACACATTCCTGTGGTTCCGCGTTGTCCGCTTCCACCTTGAACACGAGTCGTATCGTCATACCGGTAGCGATGGGGAAGGCCTCCAGTGGCCAGCTGAACGTAAATCCACCGTCAACGGAGAGCGTGTCAGCGAAATTCAGCGTATCAGCAATTTCCTTCGGAACAACATTCGGATATCCCTGGAGGGGACTGACGTTCGGCGCCTGTATCAGGAGTGTTGCCTTCACGGAATCCGCGTAATCGCTTCCCACATTACGTACGTGGAAGAAAACGTCGAAGGGACTGTTGATGTACACGCCCTGCTGAGTATCCGCGTAAATGGTGTCGGGGCATTCGCACGCGACGTCAAAGATTGCCTTGCGAACGGAATCGATGATGACGGAGTCGCAGCAGGTCGCACGGTTGTCGAACACGTCGAAAACCGTAACGCAGACATCCAGCGTATCGATTTCGAAGAAGGGAGTCGGAGAGAGCAGCCAGCTCACCGTGGCTGTTCCGTTCGGCGGCAGATCACCGACATCCTTGGTCTGCAGCGTTTCACCTGCTGCAAGCTGAATACCCGGTGGCAGACCGATCGTCGCCTTCACGTCCTTGCCGATGGCGGTACCCGTATTCTGGATATCCACGGTGAATGTAAAGGGATCAGGGTTGTATTCGTGATCGACGAACGCCACGAAATCCGTATCCACATCGCAGTCGAGCGTGTATTCCGCCTGTTTTGATGCGGGAATGAACACCTCGACACAGCATGTATCGATATAAATTTTGCTCTCGTAGCCACCATGCCCGAGTACCTGGAAACAGAGACTGAGCGTGGTGTCGTTACTGCGACGGCGGGGACGCAGCAGGAACTCTGTCGTCTTGTTCTGCCCGGGCAGAATCGTTGCGAGATCCTTGACCTCCTCATCCGCCTCGTAAAGACTGACATCAGGTGTTCCGATGTACGAAACTTTTGTACTGTCCGAGGCCCCATCACCGATGTTCTCAATCACGAGGTTGATGGTAAAGGGATTCGGATTGTAGTTGTCAATGTTATCGTCCCAGACGATCTGCGTGAAGCCTTTGGTACACAGTGGATTGAATACCGGGAAGTACTCGTGCTCCACCCAAAGGTCCTTCGTGCAGGTCGTGTGGTTCGCATTGTCGGAGACGACAATCGCGGCGACCTCATCGAAACCGTCGGTGCTCCGCGGGGAGGCGATGACGAGATCGAAGGTCACGGAGGCCGAATCGCCGAAGCGAAGGGAATCTCCCCCGATCACGGGATTGACCAGCGGTTTGAAGGAGAGCCCGTCAATATTGAAACGCGTGTCCTGGCGGACGCTGACCGTGATACCGCGTGCAACCGCGGTATCCGCGGGATTTGCACCGGTTTCGCCGATATTGCGCACCCATACCGTCAGCGTTATGCGGTTCGGACTGTAATCATCAGCAGTGTCATCGAAATACAGCGAATCGACAGATGTCTCGACGCGACAACTGAGGATCGGTAATCCAAGGGTGCTTTCACCGCCGCCGCCGGCTGCCTGTGCAAAGCTCTGCGCAGGAAACAGCATGGCCATAAACATCATTGCGGTGAGAAGAATTCGCTTTGTCATCATACAGCTTCCACCAGTGAATAATCCTTTACGTGTCATAAACCCGAGAGGCGGGAATTTGTTACACTCGCACGGAATCTCGGAAATCGTTCTCGGGATCCTCCCGCATCCGTTCCATCCCGGGATGCGGGATGGAACGGACCGAGAGAGTCTTGGTCAGGTCCTGCGTTGATCTCTCGCCGCTTAGCGGGAGAGGATCATGCGCTTCGAGCCGCTGAAGGTCGGCGTCTCGAGGCGGTAGATGT
>CAJXSA010000343.1 GCA_913060595.1 uncultured Ignavibacteria bacterium | reverse complement strand
GGATATCGGCAATTCGGTGAACCTGAGCAGCATTCACGCGAAAGAGATACGAAATCTTGTGGTTTGCGGCATGGGCGGTTCCGCCATCGGCGGTGATGTGCTCCGGGTGTTCGCGGAACACCAGGCACGCATCCCGATCAGTGTCAATCGCGGCTACGTCGTTCCCGCGTTCGTCGATGCGCATACGCTTGTGATCGTCATCAGCTACAGCGGCGGCACCGAGGAATCCCTCTCCGCGTACGATGACGCCCGCAGGAAAAATGCCCAGTGTGTGGTCATCACTTCGGGTGGAACACTGCTCGAGCGCGCAGAAGCGGATGATGTGCCGGCCGCGGTCATTCCAGGCGGACTGGCCCCGCGTTCCGCGCTCGGCTACCTGTTTTTTCCGCTTCTCATGATCACAGCCCGGCTCGACCTTCTGGATCTCAGGCAGTCGACGCTCGCGGGCGCCGCCGAGGTGCTGGAATCGGCGACGAAGGAATACGCCGACTATCTGAACGCGGAGAATCCTGCGATTGCGCTCGCCGGGAAGATGAAAGATCGTCTCCCCGTGCTCTACGCCGCACAGGCAGGGCTCGAGTCCGTGCTCGTCCGCTGGCGCTGCCAGATCGAGGAAAACGCGAAAATGCTTGCGTACAGCAATGTCTTTCCGGAGCTGAATCACAATGAGATCGTGGGCTGGGAACAGAATCCGGATCTGCTGGGACGTATCGCGGTTATCGTGCTGCACGATCGCGAGGATCTGCCGCAGATACGCAAACGCATCGCCGTGACCGTCGAGCTGCTGAGACCGATGGCAGCGGAGATCGTCGAAATCTATGCGGAAGAAGACTCTCTCCTTGCCCGCATTTTGGGATTGATTTGCCTTGGAGACTGGGTTAGTTTCTACCTCGCAATGATCAGTGGCGTCGACCCATACCCGATAGAGAAAATCAATCGGCTCAAAGAGGAACTGGCCAGGACCGGGCGCAACAGCGGAGCGACCTGATATCCGGGCATGTGCTCCAGCCCATCCTTCCTTCGTTTTTCACGACGGCTGGCTTCTCCGGCGGATGACTCCTGATCGAACATCTCCGCCGCACGGCATTTCCCGGTGCATACCATGAACAGTCTGCGCAGCAAACCATATCATCGCGTTCCGCATCCGCGTCGCAGGCGTCATGCAGTCTCCGTGCCTCGAAGCGTCCGGAGCGGACTGCTTGTCGTGACGCTGCTGCTCATTGCCGCATCCTCTGCCGATGCGCAGTTTCTGCCCTTCGGGCGCAACAAAATCGCCTACGCTGATTTCGACTGGCAGATTCTGCGCACCGAGCATTTCGAGATTTACTACTACCCGGAGATGGAGGAACTTGCGGGGAAAGGCGCACACTTCGCGGAGGAAAGCTATCAGCGTCTCGAGGAGCAGTTCAATTTCACGATGCGTCATCGCATTCCGCTGATTTTCTACAGTTCCCCGATTCATTTTCAGCAGACCAACGTGACGCCCGGCTTCATTCCGGATGGCGTCGGCGGTTTCTTCGAGTTCATGAAGGGCCGCGTGGTGATTCCAAGCCAGGGATCCATGGAGCAGTTCCGTCACGTGATCAACCATGAACTCGTTCATGTGTTCATGCACAACAAGCTGGCCCATACGCTCAATAAACACGGACAGCGTGCGGACCGGTATCTGCCGCTGTGGTTCGTCGAAGGACTCGCAGAATACTACTCCACCGACTGGGACAGCCAGGCGGAAATGGTATTGCGTGACGCCGTTCTCAGCGGATATTTCGCCCCGCTCTCGAGAATCTGGGCGATCAACGGCAGTTTCCTCATGTACAAGGAAGGGCAGGATGCGCTGCGCTTCATGGCGCGCAACTGGGGTGAGGACCGCATTGTCGCCATGATCGATAACTTCTGGATGGCGGAAGAATTCCGCGATGTGTTTGCTCTCACCCTCGGTGTGACATACGAGGAATTCGACCGGGCCTGGGTGCGGGATCTCAAGCAGCGCTACTACCCCCTGGTACAGACGCATGACCGTCCCTCCGATGCGGCGGAGACCATCGTCCCTTCGGGATTCAATGCCAAGCCCGTGTACTATCGAAGCGGGGATTCGACGTATGTCATCTACATTGCGAACAACACGGGCTACACCGGCGTGTACCGCAAGTCTCTCTCGGGTGGAGAGGCGGAACTGCTGATCGAAGGAGAGAAAACGGATCGATTCGAAGCGTTTCACATGCTCGGCAGCCGCATGTCCATGCATGAAGACGGCATGCTCGCCTTCGTGACGAAAAGCGGGGAAAGTGACGTCCTGCATCTTTATGATGTTCCGGATGACCATCTGCGCAGCACGCTCGCGTTCGAGGATATCGTGATGATTATTTCCCCGTCGTGGTCGCCGGACGGGAAGCGGCTGGTATTCGCAGGGCTCAACAGCGCGGGGAAAAGTGACCTCTATGTGCTGGACGTCGGCATGGGGACGCTCGACCGGCTCACAGACGATTTTTACGACGACCGGGATCCGGCGTGGTCACCTGACGGACAGACCGTTGCGTTCGCCTCGGACAGGGGACCGGGCGGTGCCGGTGGTTCGCACGATCTGTACCTTCTCGACCTGGAGGATGGCAGCATCCGCTACCTGACGCAGGACAGCGCGTCCTACGCCTCTCCCGCGTGGTCGCGGGACGGAAGGATGATCGCCTGCACTTCCGATCGTGACGGGACGCACAATATTCATGCAATTCGCATCGACGAATCGCCGGGGAAGCTGCCGCCAGTGCGTCAGGTGACGCGTTTTACGACGGCCGCCTTCGACCCGGTGTGGACGGAGAAGGGGAGCCTGCTCTTTTCCGCGTACGACGGATTCAGCTTCAAGCTGCTCGGACTGCGCGACGTCGCCGCGCGTCTCGATTCCTTCATCGTCGTCGAACAACCGCGTGTGGCGGATCACCGTGCACCCTGGTCTGTGCCGTCACTGCAGGGGGAAAGAGTTTCGTCCCGGCTGCGGTACAAGAAGGATTACCAGGTAGACATCGCGCAGAGCGCCATTTCAACCGACCCGGTATTCGGGACGCTCGGCGGGGCTGTCCTCAGCATGAGCGATGTGCTCGGTGATGACCGGTACTTCTTCACCATTTACAACACGGCACAGACGTCGGGTGAGTTTCTGTCGAGCTTCAACTTCGCAGTTTCGCGCATGTCCCTGGGAAGGAAGACACCATTCAGCTACGGGGTGTTTCATTACGCCGGGCGACGCTACGATCTGCTCGATCCGGACCTGTACTTCTATGAACGGGCATACGGCGGATACTTCGCGGCGGCATATCCCATCTCGAAATTCCGGCGCATCGAGGGCGCTGTCAGCTTCAGCAACTCTGACAAGGAAGCGATCGCAGAGATCCGTCAGAGGAAGGCGCTGCTGCTCACGAATAGCATCAGCTACGTGAAAGACAACGCGCTGTATTACTGGACCGGTCCCATTGACGGCAGCCGTTTCAACGTCACGCTCTCGTACACGACGGATTTGCGGTATTCCAACGTCAATTATTTCTCCGTGATGTTTGATTATCGCCGCTACCAGCGGCTGAGTCTCCGTTCCGCCTATGCGTCACGCTACGAGTTCCTCTACAACCATGGCAAGGAGGCGCGCCGGTATTTTCTCGGCGGAAGCTGGGACCTGCGCGGGTGGCCGCGGTGGTCGATACGCGGGACCAAGCGCTGGCTCACCAGCCATGAACTTCGCTTCCCGCTCCTCGACCGTGTCGGTTTCGATTTTCCGTTCGGGACGATCAATCTCGGCATACTCCGCGGCGCACTGTTTTTCGACGCCGGGAACTCGTGGGACAGCGATTACGGTGAAACGCTCGGGGCCGTCGGTGCCGGTGTGCGCTTCAGCCTCTTCGGCGTCCTGGTACTGCGGTATGACTTCGGGAAGCGCATTGAGGAAAACTTCACGCATCTCCAGGGAGATTTCTTTCATCAGTTCTTTTTCGGCTGGGATTTTTGATGTCGAGAGTACGTCCCATATCGCGCGGTGTATTCCCTCCTGGGCGTCGGCCGGCTCGGATCGCAGCTGCGCTGCTGTTTTCGATCGTGACCTTCACGGGTTGCGGCGGCAGTCCATGGCTTGAACACGCTGTCCCGCCCGGCGTATCTGACTGGACACAGGAAGGCGGCAATGCGCAGCGGA
>CAJXSA010000342.1 GCA_913060595.1 uncultured Ignavibacteria bacterium | reverse complement strand
CGGGGAGCCAGTCGCCGCAGACGGCGTCCCATGCCTCACCGAACTGATCGGAAGTGACTTCGACGCGGGCGAAGGCGTAGCGGCCGGCGGGAATGGTGAGCGTGCCGACGGGACCGTCCACCGCGGTGCCGGGAGGCACGGTGATGCACACGTCGGTGCGCAGCTTCGCGTCGTCGGTGATGTTGGGATCGTCGTGGTAAATGCTCATCGCGCGGGTGTCGGGACCGAGCAGTCCCCGCGGCCCCGCCCAGGTGAACAGCTGTCCGAACAGCCGGCCGAAGAGCTCGGCGTCGGCCTGGTAGGGACCGATGTGCCGGATGTAGGCGACGGGGGTTTCGGGGAAGTCGCGGACGGTGACGGTGGGAATGACGCTGCGTGTCATGGGGATGCTCCTGTGTTGATGATTGCCGTCTGCAAGGTCATCAATCCCGCCGTGCCGCGCGTCGCCGATCTTGCGATCCGTGTTGCGGATCTTGCGAATCGTGTTGCCCGTATTGCGCTCCCCCGCCGCGCAGGCCGCACGCCATTCGCTTGCGCTCATGCCGAAACGCTCACGGAAGGCGCGGGCGAAGGTCTGCGAACTGGCAAAGCCGCCGTCGAGCGCCACCTCGCCGATGCTGCGGGCGGGATTCCCGGCCAGCTGCATCGCGGCGCGTTCCACACGCAGGCGCTGGATGAAGCGACTCAGCGTCTCCCCCACCATGGCGTGGAAAATGCGATGGAAATGCCAGGGCGAAAACGCGGCGATGCCCGCCAGCGTCTCAAGCCGTAGGGGCGCGTCGAGATGCGTCTCGATATGATCGATCACGCGGTTGATGCGCGCGATATATTCCGCGCGCAGGGGGGTGATATTCCGGGATCCGCGGTTCGATTCCGCCATGCCGCCTTCTCCTTGGACAAACGCAAAACGGAATACAATGAACGTATTCCGTTTTCAATATAGAATATCGGGTGTGTGCGGTGCCACCTCGCGGTGCTATCGGCGGTCAGCGCACGGCGCTTGTCTCATCCCCCGGTTTCCCGCTTTTCGTCAGATCGGACAGCAGGTCCACCGGACGCGGTTCGCGCGCCGACGCGTTCGGCACGCGGTGCAGCTGCTCGCAGAGTTCGATGCGGCGCTTTGCGGCCTCCGAGGAAGAGATGCCGAGTGCCCGTGCGATCTGGGAGCCGTTTCGCTGCGCGATGATGAGGCGGAAAAGCGCCAGCTGCGTTTCGTCGAGTTTTTCACGGACCTCCGCGGGAATCGTCCCGTCGAGCAGCGCGGCACTGCTCGCGGCGAGCAGGGGACAGACAAAGCGTCCGCCGCCGTGCAGCATGCGCGCCGTGCGCAGCACATGCTGCGGGACCTCGGTGGTCAGCAGGAAAGCGTCGGCCGCGCTGGCCATGGCTTCGCGCATCAGCGCGCGGTCGTTCAGCGGCACGAGTATGATGCTCTTCGCCGCCGGCATATGCTTCTTCATGAGGGATATCAGCGCCGTGCCGCTGCGCAGCGGCAGTGCCGCGTGCGCGACGATCACGTCAGGACGCAGCTGCTGTATCGCGCGCCACGCGCTGTCCCCGTCCGCAGCCTCGCCTATCACGCGCACGTCCGGCTGCGAAGCACAAAGCCCCACGATGCCGCGCCGCACCAGGGGATGCTCGACGGCAAGAAAGAGGCGTATTTCCACTAATCTGCTCATAAACAAACATACGTTCGTAAATCGGACATGTCAAGTCCGATTAATCTCCCCCTGCGGGGAATTCGATCAGCGCACCGGCGAGGGCGACGCCGGGCAGAATGCGGCAGCCTCGCTACATCGATCCGAAATGCACGCCCACGGCGAGCAGGATGATGAACAGGACGATGTAAATCGGGATGGTGATAATCAGGCCGGCGACCATATAATGTCCCAGCACGGCAAATGCGCGCGTGAGAAAACTGGGGCTCAGCAGGGCGGTCTGCGGGATGTCCGGCAGCATGCTCTGCCGGCGCTCGGTGGAAACGACACGCTCTTCGAGCACCTTGATCTGTGACTGCAGTTCGTTGATGCGGCGCAGCAGGTCCTTTTCTTCCATGCGAACTCCGGGAAAATGGACGGGACGATGCGGCAATATATGAAAACCGCGGAGCCGAAGGAATGCGCGATCCGCCTCGGGAATCTCCCTACTATATAATAGCAGCGGTCCCGCCCGGAAGGACGGGACCGCACGATCTGTATCAACGGGATGTCACGGTCGGGCAGGTTTCATGCAGATGCAGGAAATCAGAAGCGCGGGCGGTTCGGCGTTTCCGTGCGCGGGCGCGCCTGGTTGACCTTCAGATTGCGACCCTGGACTTCCGCATTGTCAAGCTCGCGGATAGCCGCTTCCGCATCCGTGTCCGAGGGCATCTCGACGAAACCGAAACCCTTGGAGCGACCGGTTTCCCTGTCGCGGATGATCTTCGCACTGCTCACTTCGCCATACTGCTCGAACGCGGCACGGAGATCGTCGTCCGTCATCTGATAGGACAGATTGCCAACATAGAGATTCATAACAGAAAACCTTGAAATGTGATGTGCCATTGCGTGACAAACCGTATTCAGACCGGGGACCAATGGCACGGAGGCCTGTGTCTGAACGCCACGCAACCGCGTGACGATTTCCGCCGAATGCCCTTGAACCAGCACCGTCCGCCGTAACGGACTCAGGGTCGTCCAGGCTCTGCAGCCCGACCCTCTCCACGCGCAGGATAGAGAACAACGGAAACGTCAACCAAACCCTGGGGAGAAAAGTCACGTAAAAATCGCCCGCGAAGCGAAAAAAAACAAGAAAAATATGTCCGGCATTTAAAAATGTTTTTCACGGGATTTTCGTATTCATACCTCCCGTATCCGGTTTGATTTTGAGAAAGATTTCCCTAACTTGAAATCCAATTAAGACTGCACTCTCTTTAATGCCGACGACCTGCAGACAACGTCATCTCGCGCGTTTCTCTCGAAACCTGGGTACAGGAACTAACGTCTCCCCTAAATACAGAGTAAGAGGATAAACTTTGGCGCAAATATTTCCAGAGTGGACCAACAAACTGCCCGGGAGAATCATACTTTCCGGTGGTGTTCTCGTGATTCTGGCGATCGCGGGAATCTGGTACTATTGGTCGCCGTGGTATACGGACGTGGGCTATCAGCCCGTGCAGCCCATTCCCTACGACCACAAGTTCCATGTGGGTGAACTGGGCATGGACTGCCGCTACTGTCACACCGGCGTCGAAGTCTCCCCGGTGGCCATGGTGCCGCCGACGCAGACCTGCATGAACTGCCACGCCATGGTCAAGACGGAAAGCCCGGAACTCGCGCCGCTGCGCGAGAGCTGGGAAAAGGGCACGCCGCTGCGCTGGGTGCGCATTCACAAGGTGCCCGACTACGCCTTCTTTGACCACAGCGCGCATGTCAGTGTGGGCGTGGGCTGCGAGAGCTGTCACGGCAACATCGCCGAGATGGAAGAGGTGTTCCTCGATCAGCCGCTGAGCATGGGCTGGTGCCTCGACTGCCACCGCAATCCCGATCCGCATCTTCGTCCCGTCGAGGACATCACAGTGATGGGATGGACGCCGCCCGAGGACCAGCCCGCGCGCGCCGCCGCCATCAAAGCCGCCCTCGACATCAATCCCCCCGAAACCTGCTCGGGGTGCCACCGATGAAACATTCGTCCAAAGACGCTGACGCATCTGCCATGAAACACGGAAAAGAATACTGGCTCAGTCTGCGCGACAAGGCCGACACGGCCGAATACCGCGCACTGGTCGAAAACGAATTCCCGGCCGGCACGCCGGAAGAAGCTGCGACGATGAAGCGCCGCACCTTCCTCACGCTCATGGGCGCATCGGTCGCCCTGGCGGGACTGACCAGCTGCCGCCGCCCGGAAGAACATATCGTCCCCTACGTCTCCCTCCCCGAGGAGATCACACCGGGCAATACCCTGCGCTACGCCACGCACATGCCCCTCGGCTGCGACAGCGCGGCGGTGCTCGTCGACAGCCGCGAGGGACGCCCGGTCAAGGTCACCGGCAATGCCGGCGACGCCATGACGGGAAGCGCCACCTCGGTGTGGGCCAACGCCTCGGTGCTCGAGCTCTACGATCCCGACCGCTCGCAGTTCACGCTGGCCTCGGGACAGAAAGCGTGGCTGCAGGCCTTCGTCGACGCATGGGTTCCCATCCTCGCCGCGCATACCGCCACCGGCGGCGCGGGACTCGCCCT
>CAJXSA010000341.1 GCA_913060595.1 uncultured Ignavibacteria bacterium | reverse complement strand
CATGGCAAACTTCGCGAGCTTCTCGATGCCCGCGGAGAGGCCCTTCCACAGTACGAAGAAATTGACCATGAAGGTAAAAAGCATGAGGCCGTATGCCGTCCACATCGATGAGAAATGCTCGCCTTCTTCGAGACCCTGGTAACTCGCGAGGAAGCCGCGCATGGAATCGAGCGAGTCCTCACCGAGGTACAAACCGGTCATGCTGAATATGCTGTAGCCCAGCGTCCAGGATTCGATGTAGGTATAGTAGATGAGGATGACCATGGAGATGAACAGTCCCATCACGCCCATGTACTTGGCGATGGGATGCTTCCAGAGAACGTCGAACATTCCCGGCGCACTGCCGTGTCCGTACTTTCCGCCATGCCTGCCGATGCCCCATTCCACCCACATCAGGGGAATTCCGAGGAGGAGGAAGGCGATGAAATACGGAATCATGAAGGCGCCGCCGCCGTTCGAGGCGGCCTGCACGGGGAAGCGGAGGAAATTCCCGAGTCCGATGGCGTTGCCCGCCACGGCGAGAATCAGGCCGAAGCGTGAACCCCATTGCTCTTTCTCTTGCGACATACGAGACCTTTACGGGTGACTGCGGATGGCGATTATCCCGGCTCAAGGGAGGGAGATGCATTCCTGTTGATGGAAAAAACTAACAAAAGTCCCTCTGTTTTCCAATGAGTCGACGCGCCGAAGATAACACAGGTGCTGGAAAAAACCGGTATATTTCTGTCGCTTTCTTCCACAAGCAAGGTGATTCTCATGACAAAGACCGTATTGCTGATTCTGATCGGAAATCGCAAGGAGGCAGCCGTGAACGTGCAGAAGGTGCTCACCGCCTGGGGCTGCATCATCAAAACGCGGCTCGGCATTCATGACGGGGTGCTCGAGAACTGCTCGGACGAGGGATTGCTGATACTGGAACTGCACGGGGGACGCGAAGACATGGACGAACTTGCCCGCAAGGTCGCGCTGATCCAGGGCGTGAGTTCGCGCCTGGTCGATCTCACCGTATGATGAGTGAAGTATACGCACAGGGGGGAGGGGCAACTTTTTCTGCCCATTGCCGTAACAGGAAACGATGCATCTCAGGGAGATGTTAGGTAACTGTCCGTCTCACGCATTTGTAAAGGGAATGCAACCACCCCCGAACTGAATGGGGACTTCCTGAGACTGTTCGTGAACGGGCAACAGCTATCACTAGTGCAGGAAATACGATGAAACACCCGGCATTGCTCGGTGCGCTGCTCATACTGCTACTCTCATATCCCTCGGACCTGTTCGCGGCACGCGAAGGGGACACGCCCGGGACTGTTGCGGACAACGCAACGGTCAACGGATACGTCCGTGACAGCGAAACGGGTGAGACGCTGGTGGGCGCCACCATCATGCTCGACGGAACCGGTGTGGGCACCATAACAAATAAAAGCGGCTATTACTCCCTCTCCGACATCAAGCCCGGGAGCTACACGATCGTATTCAGCTTTCTCGGATACGAACGGCTGGAGATGCAGATTTCACTCAAGAAGCGGGAATCGCGTCGCATCGACGTCGAACTCGATCCGGAAGCTGTTCGTCTCGACGAAGTGGTGGTCGAGGGTGACAGGCTGGATGACAAGCGGCAGATTTCGGTCAGCCGCATAAACATCCCCATTCGCCAGATCAACAAGCTGCGCATCGGCGGAGAGGCGGACGTCTTCCGCTCTCTCCAGTATCTGCCGGGTGTGCTTTCGTCGTCACAGATATCCAGCGGCCTGTACATACGCGGAGGATCACCCGACCAGACGCTTGTGCTGCTTGACGGATCCACCGTGTATAATCCCACGCATCTCTTCGGTTTTTTCTCCACCTTCAATCCCGATGCGATCAAGGATGTTGATCTCATTAAGGGAGGATTTCCCGCGGAGTACGGTGGACGCATGACCGCTGTGCTTGATCTGGTGCAGAAAGACGGAAACAGGAAGGAAGTGGGCGGTACGGCGTATCTCGGTCTGATTTCCTCGCGTCTTTCCGCGGAGGGTCCCGTCGGTGATGGATCATGGTTTTTCGGCGTGCGCCGCACCTACATCGATCTGCTGACCAACATGATCGAAACAGAGGAAGATCCGTTGCCGAACTATTTCTTCTACGATATCAATGGCAAGATCTCCCAGGATCTGGGAAAGAAGGACAAAATTTTCGTGAGTGGTTTCACGTCAGAAGACGCGCTTGAATTCAACAACAACGCCGGCTTCAGCGGGGATATCGGCATCAGCAACAGGGCGATTTCCACGCGCTGGACGCATCTGTTCGGCGACAATCTTTTCTCGGTGTTCAATTTCAGCTGGAGCCGCTACCGAAACAGCTTCGCATCCGAAAACGCGGGATTCGAAACCGAGGTGGAGAATATCATCCAGGACTACACCCTCAAGGGCAATCTCGAGTGGTTTGTCAATTCTGACTGGACGGTCAAGTCGGGCTTCGAAGTGAACCGGTACACGCTCAACTACCTGCAGAACTTCACCGGCACTGCCGACAGCACGTCTGAGGAAGGGACCACGGGCGGGGGCATCCTTAACCTCGAGGAATCAGATCATACCGGCTCCGCCTTCGTGCAGTCCAATTACCAGTTCAGCAACCTGTGGTCCGTGCAGACCGGACTGCGCGTGAATTACTATGAAATGCGCGACATTTTCAAGTTCGATCCCCGCATCGCGATGCGCTATCAGCTCGACAGCGATGTGGCGCTGAAAGCTGCCTTCGGGGTGTATCACCAGTATTTCCGTCTGGCTTCCCTGCCCGATTTCAGCTTTTTCGACACATGGCTGCCGACGGACAGCACGGTCGATCCCAGCCGCGCCATTCACTACGTTCTCGGCATCGAAACGCGTCCCTGGCAGGACATCGATTTCAACGTCGAAGTATACTACAAGGATCTTCATCACATAAGTGAACTCAAGCAGTTCCAGACGCAGGGCACCACGGTGGCCGACTTTTTCCATGACGGGCGCGGCGAGGCCTACGGGATCGAGTTCTTCCTGCAGAAGAAAAGCGGTCGTTTCACCGGCTGGGCGGGGTATGCGCTCGGATATATCAACACGCAGTTCGACGAACTCAACGGGGGACGGTATTTCCGTCCCAAGTGGGACCGGCGGCACGATTTCAAAGTCGTGGCCCAGTACAAGGTCAGCGACCACTGGGACGTGAGCGCGACCTTCACCTTCCAGACCGGGCAGTCCTACACAGGACAGACGTCGCGGCTGGAAACGCGCCTGCCCGGTTCCGATTACGGTAAGGGGCTGACCGTCCCCGCGGACCGGTACGGACTGCGCCTGCCGCCTTCGCATCAGCTCAATCTCAATGCCAGCTATCACACCACGCTGTGGGGGCTGCCGACCACGCTTCTCATCGATATTTACAACGTGTATTCGCGCCGCGACATCTGGTTCCGCTTCTACGACACCACCGGTGAAGTCACCAAGGTGGAGGACGTGCTGCTGCTCCCGATTCTGCCCAGTGTCGCGATTGAAATAAAGTTCTGACAGGTGCTGACATGAAACATCGAACATACTATCGTCCGCTCGCCGTTATTCTCGGCATGCTGCTTCTGCAGCTGACTGCCTGTGAAGACCAGCCGCCCACGGATTATCAGCCGACCAATTTCCTCGAGGCCTATCTCATCGTCGACGAACCGATCGATGACATCGTGGTGGCGATTTCCCAGCCCATCACGGAACCTTTTCAGTACGATGACATGATGATCCCGGATGCAGACGTGCTGCTCACCGCCGGGGACGCCGAGTACACCCTCCAGTACGTGGTCGAAGACGGCGTAGGCAGGTATCGCTACCCCGACACGACGGTGAAAGTGCTGCCCGAAACCCGGTATGCCATTCGCATCACCTTGCCTGACGGCGCGGTCATGCGTGCGGAAACCGTCACGCCGGCGCGCGTCTCATGGGTGGTACCCCCGCGAGAGGTGCTGCAGTATCCGCAGGACACCACACGGCTTGTGAGTCCGGATTCCCTGCGCATTTCATGGACGGCCGGAAACTCCGTCGAATATATCGTGCGTGTGCGCGCACTCGACACGCTCGGGTACGGGGAGTATCTCTCGCCGCCGACGGAGGAAATCAACGGACGCACGAACAACATTCCCTTCGAGGAGCCGGATGACCCGACCTTTTACACGCTGACACGCTGGGGCTTCGTGCAGACGAATCAGGCGCCGACGGTGTGGGCGGCGTTTCGCTGGTACGGG
>CAJXSA010000340.1 GCA_913060595.1 uncultured Ignavibacteria bacterium | reverse complement strand
AGGACGGCGGCCGCGCCCCGCAGCTGACCGTTATCATGGAAAACAACGGCGTGCTCGACACACTGCAGGGCAGGACGATCGAAGACACGTACGTCGCGACGGGACCGGACCTTTCTCCGGGGCCCGATATCAGCGTGCACAGCGGCCTCGCGCAGCGCGGGAAGCTGTTCGTCGACGTGTCCGGCATTCCCGGCGCCTCGATCGTGAACTACGCGACGCTGTACCTGCACATCGATCGCATGCGCAGCACGGCGAACTTCAGCGGCGCGGACTCCGTGCTGATCTATCAGAATTACGACAGCACCGAAAACGCGCTCGAAGGCAGCGCGCTGCTCACACGTGTGGACGAGAATGATCCGGACCTGCTCATCGCAGAGGGCGTGACGCTTACGCGCGCCGTGCAGACCTGGGTCAACGGGAAAGGCAATCACGGCCTGCTGCTCTCCGCCTGGGCAGAAAACAGCGAACTCGAGCGTCTCACGTTTTTCGGCGCCGAAGCTGACAGCACACGCCGCCCCCGGCTCGTCGTCACTTATACATCGAAACCCTGAGCCGATATGAAACGCATTTTCCTGCTGATATTTCTCTTCCCCGCGATCCTTTCGGCACAGAACGGCGGCACCATCGAGTCCCGCTACGGCATCGGGGAGCTTGACCTCATGGCCACGGCGCGTCAGCGCGCCATGGGCGCAGTGACCACGGCGCTTACCTCCGGGACGGACATCAGCCTGACGAATCCCGCCGGCTGGTCCATGGCCGATCAGCTGCGGCTGCAGGGAGGTCTCACGCTCGAGCATCTGTCCATGGAACGCGGCGACGCCTCCTCCATGAGCGGCGTGGTCAAGGGCTTCCAGTTCGTCTTCCCGCTCGAGGACAGCTGGAAACTCAGCCTCGGCACGGCCGTGCTTCCCGTGAGCCGCTCATCTTATAAAACCACCGCCACCGGAAGCATCGACGGTGAAGAATACACGACGACGTATGAAGGCGCCGGGGGGGTGTCCCTCTTCCGCGCCGGTCTCGCCATCGAACCGCTGCCGCATCTGCGCGTCGGTGCTGCTTTCCAGTACTACTTCGGAACCATCGACCAGGACTGGGAGCTGAAGTTCTCCAACGGCAGCTATTTCACCGCACAACAGACACGCGCCACCAGTCATTCCGGTTCCGGTTTCCTCGCCGGACTGCTGTACGACGGCATTCGCGGACTCACTGTCGGCGTTTCGGTTCACCCCGCGGCTGAACTGCGCACGAGCCGCAACCTGCTCCTGCAGTACTCCACCGAAGACTCCACGCTGTCGGGAAAAAGCGGAACACAGGACTACCCGCTGCTCTTCCAGGTCGGCGCCGCGTATCAGCTGTCAGAAAAATTCCTCGTCGCAGCCGAGTATTCGACGCAGGACTGGACAGATGCGATCGTATTTGACCGGAAACAAAATGAGCTGGGTCTGACGTATAAAGTTGGTGCCGGTATCGAATGGCTCCCGTACAAAGACGAACTCGGATACCGCGCTCTCGCAGAAACGGCCTTTCGCATGGGCTTTTACTACCAACAGCCGTACCTGAAGATCAATGACGATGTCTCGAAAGAATATTTCATCACCGCCGGCGCCGGTTTCCCCATTTTCGGAGGCAATCGCGGTGATTTCGCCATTGAGTACGGCTGGCGCGAGGGCGGCAGCGACCTGCTGGGCAGGCAGGACATCATACGGGTATCCGTCACGATCAGCGTCGGCGAATCGTGGTTTATCAGGAACAGTGACTAAAGACTCTTCGATTTTGATCCCGGAGGAACGCATGCATCGACTCATGAAAAAAATCTTCCTTCTCGCCGTGCTTCTCCTGCTCGCGGCCCAGCCCTTCACGGCGGTCGCACAGGATGGCGGGGACGAAGACAACGAACGCCTGCTCCGGCGTAACTGGAGCCTCTTCCTCGAGTATTACAAGACGGAAGATTTCAAGGCCGCGAAGCGGGCCGGCTGGGAAATCATCTCCCTCAATCCCGCACGCTTCAGGACCTTCCACACCAAGATGGTGGACATTTACGACTCGCTCGCCACGCGCGCCGAAACCCCGGAAATGAAAACCGCTTTCGCGGACACCGTGCTCTGGCTGATCGACAACGGCATCGAAGCCTTCCCCGACAAGAAGGAAGAATTCAGCCTGATGAAAGGATATCAGCTCGAACGGCATTACACCGGTCGCGACAAAGAGGCCATCGAGGCCTACGAGACGGGCATCAAGAGCGATTACACCACCGCGGACCTGTACTACCTGCTCCGACTGGCCGTGCTCTACGGCAACGATCCCGCGACCAAGGGCGAGGCCGTGAAAGTCCTGCAGGCCATTCTGCTTCGCGAACCCAATGAGCCCACGGCGCAGTCCCTGATGAAAAACCTGATCAGCGATCCCGAGGAGTTCGTCGGCATTCTGCGCGACGCCTACTACGCGGATTCGGACAACCGCCAGAAGCTCTACGAGCTCGCCAACGGCTACTACGAAATGGTGCAGAATTACGACAGCGCCGCCGTGTACTTCCAGAAGCTGACCGTCGTTGACGGATCCGTGAAGAATTACTGGGAGCGCTACGCTGCCTCGCTGCTGTACATCGGTGATTACAAGAAGGCCTCCGAGGCATACAAGAAAGTCACCGAGCTGGACCCGGAATCCAAGGAAGCCTGGCTCAACTACGCGCGTTCCGTGCTGCAGGGCGGAAGCTTCTCGGAGGCACGCAAGGCCGCGGAGAACGCCGCCGACCTGGATCCGGAATGGGGCGCCCCGCACATGGTCATCGCCAATGTTTACGAAGCCGCCATTCAGAACTGCGTCGAGCGGACGCGCGGAGGCTGGGACAAGATGAAGGTCATCGACAAGCTGATGTACAAGCTCGCCCAGACCGAGTACGCGCGCGCCGCACGCGACCCGCAGTTCGAAGAACAGGCCAAGGCCCGTTCGGGCGCGCTGAGCACGCTGACACCGTCCGCGGAAGATCTTTTCGTGAACAAAATTCCGCGCGGCAAACCCTACCTGATCAACAAGGACTGCTACGGCTGGGTCAGCCGCAGCGTGGTTCCGTAAACACAGGAAGACAGGAAGAAGGAAAGCAGATGATCGCCCTCGCGTCGGATCACGGCGGCTACCAGTACAAGGAACGCACCAAGGCGCTCCTCGATGAGCTCGGCCTCGCATGGAAGGATTTCGGGACGGATTCCGCCGACAGCGTCGATTACCCGGACTTCGCACACGCCGCCGCGCGGGGCATCCTCGACGGCAGCTGTGACCGCGGCATCTTCATCTGCGGCACCGGCATCGGCATCAGCCTCGCCGCCAACCGGCATCGGGGCATACGGGCCGCCGCCTGCCAGATCCCGGAAGCCGCGCGCATGTCCCGCCTGCACAACGACGCCAACGTGCTCGCGCTGGGCGAGCGCCTGGTCGACTGGGACACCGCAGCGTCGATGATACGCCTCTGGCTGGAAACGCCTTTCGAGGGCGGGCGCCACGAACGGCGCATACACAAAATCGAAATCGAAGAGTAACAAAAACGTCCCCCCGAATCCGGGGGGACGTTTTTGTTTCAGGGGTAAAGTATCGCGCGGATATCGTTGGCGTGCGGTCTCAGCCCATGCCCATGCCGCCCATGCCGATCGTGGCGGCCGTGAAAATGATGAAGAGCGCGAATGCGGCGATCAAGGCCTTCGTCCGAGGTATGTTCGCGACTTTTTCCAGTCCGATGCCGACGACCCAGGTCGCCCAGATGCTGATGGGATTGAGCAGCATCAGCATTTTCGTTCCGAACGCCATGCTGGTCATGTCGCCGCCGACAAACAGTATGGGACTGAGGTTGACGAACACCGATCCGGTGGCGTAGCTGAGCAGCAGGGAGACGAGCTGGTCGAGTATGCTGATGATATTTGCGAGGCCGAGTATGGATAGTATGCCCGTGTAGCCGGCGTCTCCTCCGAGTGCGAATTTCGCCACCAGCCAGTAAAACAGCGCCAGGATGAAGAAGACAATGAAATAACCGATCGCACCTGAGATCGCGCCGAACACGCCGAAGAAGCCGGACATGCTCTCGATCTGCGACCGTGCGCGGTCCGCGTCTTCCTGCGACATGTCGCCGGAATCAACCTGCTGCTGTATCGCCTGTGTCTGCGCGTCCATGATCTGCGCGACGGCCTCGGGATTGGAAAAACGCGCCAGGGTGGCGCCGGCGATGACGATCATGAGAATCAGGACGGGC
>CAJXSA010000339.1 GCA_913060595.1 uncultured Ignavibacteria bacterium | reverse complement strand
CTATCTCGGATACCGCACCGAGACCAAGCAGGTGACCGTCGCTGCGGGCAGCGTGACGGAAGTCTCCGTCGTCATGCAGTCGGGTGTCATCCGCGGCGAGGAAGTGGTCATTCTCGGTGAGCGCCTCAAGGGCCAGGCGAAAAGCCTGAACCAGCAGCGCAGCAATCCGAACATCACCAACGTGGTCTCCGCCGACCAGATCGGCCGCTTCCCCGACGCCAACATCGGCGATGCGCTCAAGCGCATTCCGGCCATCACGGTGAACTATGACCAGGGCGAGGCGCGCTTCGTCAATGTGCGCGGCACCGAACCCCGTCTGAACTCCATCATGATCAACGGGGAGCGCATTCCTTCGGCGGAAGGCGAAATTCGCGCGGTGCAGGTCGACCTGATCCCGTCCGACGCCATCGCTTCGATCGAGGTCAGCAAGGCCGTCACACCCGACATGGAGGCCGACGCTATCGGCGGTTCGGTCAATCTCATCACGCGCGGCGCTTCGAACGATCTGCGCGTGTCGGGTACGCTCGGGAGCGGCTACAACATGCTCTCGGAAGAACCGATGTGGCTTGGTTCGGCCGTCGTCGGTTCGCGCTTCCTCGACAACACGATCGGTGTGGTGCTGAGCGGTTCCTATCACAACCACAACCTCGGCAGCCACAACAGCGAGGGCGCCTGGGACATCGATGACAATGGAAATATCTTTGCGGAGGAATGGGACGTTCGCACCTACGAAATTCAGCGCCTGCGCCAGAGCGTTTCCGGTACGATCGATTTCCGTCTGGCCCCGGCGCATACACTCTTCCTTCGCGGAATCTACAACCACCGCAACGACTGGGAAAACCGCTTCCGTCTGCGTTACAAGCTTGAAGAACCCAGCAACGGCATCTCCGAAGAGTCAACCATCGAGCGACAGACCAAGGGAGGCGTCGGCGACAACGACTACGCCCGTCTCGAGGACCAGCGCACCTACAGCATCGGGCTCTCCGGTGATCATCTTTTTGCCGGCGTGCTCGATGTGGACTGGTCCGCCAGCTACGCCAAGGCCTCGGAGGAACGTCCCAACGAACGATACATGACCTGGCGGGTGCGTGACATACCCGTTACCGTGGATCTCAGTGATCCTGAGACGCCGTATTTCAATGCCGTGAATGCCGGCGACGAAGCGCTGGGTGAATATTCGCTCAAGGAAATCACCGAAGAATACCAGTACACCGAGGAAATCGATTTCAACGCGAAAGTTGATTTCGCCCTGCCGATCGTCAACGATGGCGCATACAAAAACGTGCTGAAGTTCGGCGGCCGCTACAAGCAGAAGGACAAGGAGCGTGACAACAATTTCTTCGAATACGAGCCCGTTTCCGGTTTCGAGAACATGCTCGACAATATCGGCGTGCAGGATTACAGCATCGACGATTTCCTCGCCGGAGACTACCGCTCGGGGAACTTCGCCACACCGGAATTTCTCGGCGATCTCGATCTGAAGAACTCGGCCCTCTTCGAGGAAAGTGATCTTCCGGAAGAGTATGCAGCGAACAACTACGTCGCCAGCGAAAAGATCATGGCCGGCTACGTCATGGTCACGCAGAACATCGGTGACAGGCTCACCATGATCGCCGGCGTGCGCATCGAGAACACAAGCGTCGATTACGAAGGCAACGAGTACAACGACGACACCGAGGAAGCCACGCCGACCGCAGGCGACGACAGCTATTCGAACGTTCTGCCCGGACTGCATTTCCGCTACGGACTCGACAACAACACCATCCTGCGCCTGGCCTGGACCAACACGCTGGCGCGTCCAAACTACTATGACCTCGTGCCGTACCGCGCCCTTGCCGTGGAAGACGAAGAGCTGGAAGAAGGAAACCCCACACTTGATCCGACGCTCTCGATGAACTTCGACCTCATGGCCGAACATTACTTCGAAAGCGTGGGTATCCTGTCGGGCGGACTGTTCTACAAGGACATCACCGACTTCATCTACATCTACAACGAACGAGATTATGTCGACCCGGTGAGCGGGAATACGTATCGTTACTTCCAGCCGCGCAACGGTGCCGCAGCCACGCTGTTCGGGATCGAATTCGCCTTCCAGCGCCAGCTCGACTTCCTTCCCGGACTGCTGTCGAACCTCGGCATCTACACGAATTACACGTTTACCTCTTCGACGACTGACAATCCCGACTTCCCCGAGGATCAGGATGTGGAGCTGCCGGGTGCCGCACCACACACGCTCAACGCCAACCTCACCTGGCAGAATCCCCGCCTCGTGATCGGCGTATCGTTCAATTATTCGAGTCCGTACCTCGATCCTGACGCCATCGACCTGACGCCGGGGCTCGAGCGCTACTATGACGAGGTCACCTACCTGGACGTGAACGCGTCCTACGCGATCACCCCGCAGCTGCGCATTTTCGTGGAAGCCAATAACCTGCTGAATCAGCCGCTGCGCTACTACGCGGGCGAAAGCATTCGCACCTACCAGGCCGAATACTACAACCGCCGCTTCACCGCGGGCATCAAGTTCGATCTCTGATGCGGTACTTCAATCTCGCTTTTCTCCTTCTCGCCGTCCTGCTCATCCTTGTCGCCTGCGGGCGACAGGATGCGCAGGAGGCGCAGACGGACGCCGAAAACACAGCCCGCGTTCCGGTAATCACCGAGACCTGGCAGTCCGCCCGCCATCAAGCCGACAACGTTGACTCCCCCGCCGCCTGGCACGGGGATGACGGGCAGCACTGGGTGATTGCCACGTGCAAATCCACCGATCAGCTTCTCGTTCTCGACGCGACCAACGGCAGCACGCTGCAGCGCGTCGGTTCGCCGGGCGAAGGTCCCGGCCAGTTCCGCCGGCCCAACGGCGTGGCCGTGGTCGACGACCTGTGCATCGTTGTCGAACGCGACAACCATCGCGTGCAGATCCTCCGCCTCCCGCAGTGGGAGCACGTCGCCACCTTCGGCGCAGATGTGCTGATCAAGCCGTACGGTGTGGCGCTGCGCCGTACAACAGAAGGGTACCTGCTGTACGTCACGGACAATTACGAGACCGCGGATGAACAGGTGCCGCCCGACTCCCTCCTTGGTGAGCGCGTGAAAATGTTCGCGCTTCGCACGGACGCCAATGCCGTGCAGGCCGAATATCGCGGCGCTTTCGGTGCGACCCATGGTGACGGCATACTGCATGTCGTCGAATCCATTGCCGTCGACACGGCGCATGCGCGCCTTCTCATCGCCGACGAGGACGCGCGGTACAACGACATCAAGATCTACGATCTCGACGGCCGGCACCAGGCAAGCATCATGGGCAACGGCGGTTACCGCTATCAGCCGGAAGGCATCGTGCTCTGCGCCACCTCGGCGGACGAAGGATACTGGTTCACCACCGACCAGGACGAAGCGGACAACACTTTCATTATACTGGACCGACGCACGCTCGATCCCGTCGGCAGCTTCAAGGCGGCTGCGACGACGAACACCGACGGCATCGCGCTGACACGCACGGCCATGCCCGGCTTCCCGTCCGGCGCATTCATCGCCGTGCACAACGACGGCAACGTCGCCGCCATCGACCTGCAGCGCATCGCCGACTCCCTCCGACTCACACTCTGATCATGCGGGGGCTCCGGCCCCCCCATGCTCTTCCCTCCCCACGCCCCTCCTTCCATCTTTCCATCTTTCCATCTCCCTCACATAACCCTTATCTTCCCTGTACAAAGCGAATCTTCACATCCCGGTATCCCCATGTCCGCCCTGATACTGTCGGTACTCGATACCATCGTGGAATGGCTGCAGGAAACCGCCGGTCTCTCTCCCGCCCTGCAACTGAAGCTTTTCAACTCCCTGCTGGTCATCGTCGCGCTCTGGCTGCTGCGGCTCGGCGTCATGCAGGTGGTGCGGCGACGCACCACCGACGTGCGCACGCGCTACCAGTGGCAGAAGACATCCACCTATGTCAGCGTCGCGCTCGGCCTTCTCGTCATCGGACGCATCTGGTTCGAAGGCATTCATTCGCTGGCGACCTTTCTCGGACTCGTGTCCGCCGGACTCGCCATCGCCCTGAAAGACGTGCTCACCGACATCGCCGGCTGGGCCTTCATCCTGTGGCGACGGCCGTTTGAAGTCGGTGACCGCGTGCAGCTCGGCGCGCATGCGGGCGACATCATCGACATCAGGCTCTTCCAGTTCAGTATTCTCGAGATCGGAAACTGGGTGGACGCCGATCAGAGCACCGGCCGCGTCATTCACATTCCCAACGGCCAGG
>CAJXSA010000338.1 GCA_913060595.1 uncultured Ignavibacteria bacterium | reverse complement strand
CGAAATGATTTCAGGGAGATGCGCTTTTGTACCTCCGGCGGCCTCATTGCCCTGTTCATAGGCCGCGATGACACCCGCGGAGCGGAAATCGTGGAGAGCCGCGTGCAGATCAGGGTATTCGCTGTACGTCGCGTAGTTGTCGAGACCGGGGAACTGCCAGCATGTGACGGCGTGCTTGTCGCAGTAGAGGATGTGCGGAAAAACCTCGGTTGCGATCTCGCAACCCCAGTCGCTGTTCCCGAACGATCGCAGCAGGACGTCGATGCTGTCTGCCTGTCCCGGCATCCATCCCGGCTGCAGTGATGCTACCCGGTGCGCACCGGCAAGCATGAGCCGGATGCTGTCCTGCGGTTTCGCGGCGGAACTGAGGAGTTGTATGACCGATGGCAGGAGGATCGAGTAATTCTTGCAGTGGGCGCCGCTCAGGTCGAGGCCTATGAGCAGGCGCTTTGCGGTGGAATCGACAGGCAGGCTGAAGAGGGCGCCCGGATCGAAACCGAACTGGAAGTATGTGCCGTCGCCAAACTGCGTCGCGGCACCGACGTTGCACCCGTCAGGAAATTGCATACTGAATCCGAGGGTGAGTCCCGTCAGTTCTGATACATCGACGAGGTCCATGGTTTTATATGAGCTGCCCGCGGAATCCTTCCAGTCCCCGAAGCGCTCCATCGGGAGTTCCGAGATCGTCGGTTCTCCCCACACCTTCTCTGCCACCTTGAACACAATGTGCAGCGGTTTGAGATCGGTGTTGTTATCCATGAGCATTTTCAGCGGAAGCTCCGCCGCCGCGTTCTTTCCCAGCCACATCGTGGGCGTAATGAACACGAGTTTGATCTTCCGTGTCTCGCCCGAAGTGAGCGGGTATATGTGCAGCTCGAACGTGTTCCCGTCTTTCGCGAGGAATGCCGGATCGCGTTGGTTCGAGACGATGCTGTCGTAGACGGCGCGTGCGGACCAGGTGCTCATGATTCTGCCGCGCACGCAGATGTTGCTGATCCACAGCCAGAGATCGTTGACGACGGCGTTGGCGGGGAGGCGGAAGCGGTGGTCGATTTCCACCTCCGGCGAGCTGCCGAATTGCCCGTGGTCGCCGTACGACAGGATGAGCGTTTGCTCCACATAGGCGCCATGCGGTTCCACGATGAGCGTGGCGTCATCGATGAACCCGGGCTTCGTTCCGTACGTGCTGGTCCGCGTGCTCAGCTGCGCCTGCAGCGTCGTCGCGAGCAGCAGCAGGAATGCAGATGCCAGAAACAGACGCAGTATTATCATCTTCACCTCCGCTATGTATGAGCGGTTCCTTCCGCCGAAATCCCCGTCATTGCATGGCATCCACACGGTGCGGATGAACGGGAAGCACTGGCTCTGGATGATAGACACGCGAGTTGCGTCGGCGTTCCCATACTGACTCACGGCTGCGTGTAAAACCTGCTGTCACATTTTGTCGCGGATTGGCTTTCCTGCACGCCACACCCGCATTCAGACAGGACCCGGGACCGGACATCCATTATTGCGCGTTGTATGTCTGAGAGAAACGTATCTTTGGAAGAGTAGCAAATCCCGAAGGAAGCACATGATGATTTCGGTAAAGAATCTCGAATACAGCTATCCCGGCGCGCGGCAGCAGGTCTTGAAAGGACTGCAGTTCGATATTGCTGAAAACGAGATCTTCGGTTTTCTCGGTCCGTCCGGCGCGGGAAAATCCACAACACAGAAACTGCTGATCGGACTGCTGCGCAATTATTCCGGGCAGGTGCTTGTGATGGGGAAAGAGATCGCGGACTGGGGATCCGAACTTTACGAGCATGTCGGGGTTTCATTCGAACTGCCGAACCATTTTCTCAAACTCACCGCGCGGGAAAACCTGGCATATTTTCGCTCGCTCTACAGCAGCGACACGCTTCCGCCGATGGAAGTCCTGCGCTGGGTGGGACTGCGCGACGACGCTGACAAGAAGGTCGCCGAATTCAGCAAGGGCATGAAAATGCGGCTCAACGTTGCGCGCAGCCTGATGCATCGACCGAAGCTGCTGTTCCTTGACGAGCCCACAAACGGTCTCGATCCTGCCAACGCCCGCCGCATCAAGGATCTCATCCTGCGCCTGCGTGCGGAAGGCACGACGGTTTTCGTCACCACGCATGACATGACGGTTGCGGACGAGCTGTGTGATCGCGTCGCGTTCATCACCAACGGACACATCAACGTGGCGGATGCCCCCTCGGCCCTGAAAAAACAGTACGGCAAACGCTCACTGTTCGTCGAGTACCTCGACGGCGATGACGTCATTCTCCGTCAGGAATTCTCCCTCGATGGACTCGGCGGCAACGAGCGTTTCCTCGACCTCCTGAAGACCGCCGATCGCATCGAGACCATACACACGCAGGAAACGACGCTGGAGAATATTTTTATCCAGGTCACCGGTCAGGAACTGGTCGAATGAAACGCTTTCTCCACACATTGAAACTCGATGTCACGGTGCAGTGGCGGAACAAACTGTATGCGATCGGCATCGGGATTGCCGCCGTCATCGCGGGAGTGTTTTCCCAGGCGTTCGACGCAGAAATGCTGCCGTATGTTGTTCCCGTCGTCATGCTGATGATTATCGGCGGTACGACATTGATGTACGTGGCTGGCATGATACTCTTTGAACGGGATGAAGGCACCATCAGCGCGACCATCGTCTCCCCGTTGCGCACCGGAGAGTATATCTGGTCGAAAATCCTCACCCTGACGCTTCTGACGACCGCGGAGGCAACCGTCATGATCGGCGGCACCATGCTTGTGCTCTCCTTCAATGAAACCGTACCTCTGCCGAACCTTCCCGTGCTCATCGGCGGCGTGCTGGCCATCGGCATGGTGTTCACGCTTATCGGAATCATCCTCGTCGTGCGTTTTCAAAGCATCACGGATTTTCTCATACCGATGGCCGCGCTTACCGTGCCGCTGCAGCTGCCCTTCCTGCATTTTCTCGGTGTCATTGAACACCCGCTGTTCCTGCTGATTCCCACCAGCGCACAGATGATGATGATGCGTGCATCGTTCAGCGGTCTTTCATCATTGGAATGGGTGTACTGTATCGGCTACTCCGTCGTTACGATTTTCGTGCTGACCACCTGGGCACGGCGGGCATTTCACACGCACATCGTCATGCGAGCGGGGTAGCGATATGCAGATCACGGATCTCGTACTGAAACTCGGGCGGAATGACGTCAAACTCATTCGCCGCGACAGCTTCATGCTGCTGCTGCTGGGATTCATTCTCTGGATCAGTCTGATTCTGCGCTACGTCCTGCCGTGGCTCAACGGCTACCTCGCAGCCACCGGCGTATTGCCCGGCGAAAGCGTTGACGCGACGCTGGCAGAATATTATCCATTGATCATAGGCTACCTCGCCATATTCGAGGGGGCGCTCATCGTGGGCTTTCTCTTCGGTTTCATCCTGCTCGATGAAAAGGACGACAACACGCTGCTGGCCATGCTCGTGACACCGCTTCCGCTCAGGCAGTACCTGATGTACAGGGTTGTGCTCCCGTGCGTGCTGGCATTCGTCGTCATTCTCGCGATGACGCTGTTCATCGGCGTCGCACTGCCACCGTTCTGGCAGCTTCTGCTGATCGCGGCAGGAGCATCGCTCGCCGCGCCTATCGCTTCGCTGTTCTTCGGCATCTTTGCCGAAAACAAAGTGCAGGGATTTGCATACTCCAAGTTCAGCGGACTCGCCGGAATGCTGATCATTGCGTCCTGGTTCGTCAGTGAACCGCTGCAATGGCTCTTCGGCATTTTCCCGCCTTTTCTCATCAGCAAGGCCTACTGGATAGCCGTAGAAGGCAGCGGGCAGTGGTGGATGGTTCTGCTGGCCGGCGTCATCCTGCAGATCGCGCTCGTTGCCTGGATGATGCGGGTGTTCACACGCACGATGTACCGGTGACACATGTTGAAGAATGCATGAAGCCCCGATCGCGGCGACGTGGGCTGCGCCGCGGGGCTTCATAGCCTTTTTCCGCAGCTTGTGTTACGATCCGCCGGTGGGGATAACGTTTATTGTCGATGAGCTGGATCAGCTGAGAAATCTGCTGGTTTCGGCACGAGGCAAGAAAAGTGCAGGCATGTTTGCATGAAAAACGGCCGTGATGTATACTGTGTCAGGCAACAGTAACCGACAATCAGACGACATCATAACCGACATATAGACGGCACTGTAGGCGGCACATAGACGATTCCAGATTCGACAATCAGGCAATGACGAGTCAAATGGATACCACGTACCCGGCTGAGAGAAACGAGATCTATCCCCGCACGG
>CAJXSA010000337.1 GCA_913060595.1 uncultured Ignavibacteria bacterium | reverse complement strand
CCGGTTTTTTCGACCCGATACGCATGCTGCGACGGCACCGTTTCGACACCGCGCTGATGCTGCTGCCCACCGAGCGCCATGCCTGGATGACCTTTTTCGCGGGCATTCCCCGGCGCGTGGGCGTGGGTCACAAACTGTACCAGGTGCTGACCTTCGCGCGTTCGGTCAGCCGTCGCAAGTACAATCCCCTTCGCCACGAGGCCGATTACTGTCTCGATCTCGCCCGCGCCGTGGGCGCGGACGACGATGGCCTGGCAGTGGACGTGTTTCTCACCGACGCGGAACGCGAAAGCGCCGCCGCACGGCTGCGGGCACTCGGATGGTCGCCGGAAAGGCCGACCATTTCCGTCCACCCCGAAAGCGGACGCTCCGCGCCGAACTGGGAAGCCGCGAAGTACCGGGACTTCATCCTCTCTGCGACGGAACGCTTCACGGATGCGCAGATCGTCGTGAACATCACTCCGACCAATGCGCCGCTGTGGGAGCTTCTCTCCCCCCTCGCCTCAGACCGCGTCTTTCTCCCTGACAACGGGGGCGACCTGCGCATGGTCATGGGCTTCATCGCATGCGCCCGCGTCGCGATATCCGCCAGCACGGGACCGATGCACCTGGCGGCTGGACTGCGCGTCCCCACCGTCAGTCTCTTCTGCCCCCTCACCGCCTGTCACCCCGACCTCTGGGGACCGCAGGGCAACGAGGCTGTCACGCTGCTTCCTCCCGACGAATACTGCAGGACGCGCTGTCCTGGAGATCCGCATATCTGCACGCTCGAGGACGGCATAGAGCCCCCTGCCGTGCTCGACGCAATGCAGCCATTCCTGCCCACCGCATAGAAAAACGCGCACATTCCATCGGGAGAAATGTGCGCGGCAATGCGTGATGATAGAACGCGTGAACGGAGGTTATTCCTCCTCGTCCTTTTCCTTCCGGGCATTTTTATACAGTGTGTCCAGCCGGCGCTCCACGCGCCCGAATATGGTGTCCGCGGGATAGCTGCCGTCTTCGCCCCGCGTCCCGGCTTCCACGCCTGTCAGCAATTCGATGCCTTCACGGATATGCGCTATCGCCCAGATGTGAAAGCGGCCTTCCCGTACGGTATCCACAACCTCCGAGCGCAGCATCAGGTCTTTCACGTTCTGTTCGGGAATGATCACGCCCTGCGTGCCGGTGAGTCCGCGAGTCACGCAGACGTCGAAAAACCCTTCGATCTTTTCGTTCACACCGCCGATGGGCTGAATATCGCCTTTCTGATTCACCGATCCCGTCACGGCAATCCCCTGATGAATCGGCAGTTCAGTCAGCGCGGAAAGCAACGCGTACACCTCGGTGGAAGATGCGCTGTCGCCGTCAATGCCGGAATATGACTGCTCGAAGGAGATGCTGGCGGTGAATGACAGCGGCTGGTTCTGCGCAAACTGCTCGCGGAAATATCCGCTCAGAATGAGCATTCCCTTGTCATGCGTACGCCCGCTCATCTTCGCTTCGCGCTCGATATTGATGATCCCCGCCTTGCCGGCGCTGACCGCGGCCGTGATGCGCGTCGGCTTTCCGAAGGAGAAACGGTCGCCGCCGTACACCGCCAGTCCGTTGATCTGCCCGACGCGCGCACCTTCGACGTCGATGAGAATCACGTCCTCGTCGATCAGCTCCTGCAGTTTCTCCTCGTAAAGCGAATGCCGGTACCTGGTCTCCGTGATCGCCTTGTCCACGTGTTCGGCGGTCACATACTTGTTGCTGTTCTGCTGACACCAGTAGTTCGCTTCGCGCACGATGTCGGCGATTTCGCTGAACTGTGTCGTCAGCTTCTTCTTGCTGTCCACCAGCCGTGCGCCGTATTCGACGATGCCCGCAATGGCCCGCTTGTCGAAATGCTTCATTTCCTCGTCGGAAATCAGCTTGCGAATCAGCGCCGTGTACTGCTGCACCGCAAGCGGCGTGTTCGGCATTTCATGGTCAAAATCGACTTTCACCTTGAATATTTTCTTGAAGTCGCGCTCGTAACTGCTTAAAAGAGAATAGATTTCATTGTTGCCGATCAGTATCACTTTGACATTGACGTCTATGGCCTCGGGCTTGAGCGCGCTGCTGGACTGCTGGGCGAACATTTCGATGCTCTGAATCTCCAGCTTGCGGTAGAGCAGGACGCGCTGCAGGTTTTTCCACACGCCGGGTTCGGTCATCGCATCCGCCGCGTTGATGACGAGGAAGCCACCGTCGGCGCGAAGCAGCGCACCTGCTTTGATCATGGTGAAGTCGGTATACCAGAAGCCGTTGCTGTCCTGGCGCCGCTCCACGGTGCCGAAAATATTCCGGAACGTCGGCGCTGTCTCGATGACCACAGGTGTGCTGGGTGAGGTCATGTTGTCGAGGACGAGGTTCACCTCGTACTCGGTCGGAAGCTCGGCATCGTCCTCGGCATGCGCCTTGAACTGCTCGATGTTGTCGAGGACGCTGTTGATCAGCTGCGCCTGGTACGCACGCACCTTCTCGTCGTCGTACTCCGAGATGATTTCCTCGAAAATGGCGTTGACGAAGAATTCTCCCACTTCCCGCTCGTGATCCGCGATCATTTTCTGGTACTCACGGGAGAGGCGCATGCCTTTGCGGAAGACCTCCTGCAGCGTCGCCTTGTGCTCACGGTACCTGGCAGTGAGTTTCTCCGCGTCCTCCTTGGTGATCAGCTCCTGCATCACCGCTGCGGGCAGATCCGACATGAGCACCGCCTTGTCGTTGATCTTGACCAGGATTTCCGGGTGCATGGACTGCCCTTCCTGCACGCGTCCGAGCACGAAGCCGTCCGGTTCGATCTGCTTCTCGAACGCGCTGAACAGCTGGGCTTCCTTCGCGTTGTACTCGTCGACGTAGGATTGACGCTTCTTGAGATACTCTTCCTCTTCGAAGGCCCCGGGAATGCGGGCACGCACCATGGCCATGGCTTCGGCAATTTCTTTCTTGAAGCGGCAGCCGAGACCACGGTCGAAGGACAGCAGGACGGGACGGTCCGGGTCCTCGAAATTGTGCACGTAACAGTAATCCTGTGTCAGGATCTTCCGCGGCTGTATCTTTTCCAGGATGGTCTTGATCGTGGTGGCTTTTCCTGTGCCGGACAAACCGCAGACGAAGACGTTGTATCCGGGACTGTAAAGCTCCACGCCCAGTTTGAGCGCTTTCAGCGCACGGTCCTGCCCGATGATTCCTTCGATCGGCTCCACGTTTTCCGTGGTTTCGGCGGGAATCATGTCCGGGGGACAGTACCAGCGAAGATGTTCGAGTGGGAGTGCGTGGTGTGCGGGTGCGGGACGGAGCGGTGTGTCGTGCATGGGACCCAGGTGCGTTTTGTGTACGATGTGCACTCAAATTAGAGCAATCAGCGACATGGCGCAACCCGAAAACAGAACAGGACCGCCGAAATTCATCGGCGGCCCTGCCCAGATAGGAGAAGACCGTCAGTCCGGCATGGTGGCGGGACCTTCACTGCGTCCGGTGGCGCGGCGGAAGAAACCGGCAATGCGGGATCCCACAACGTCGAACCACGAATAGAAGGTCGGGACGACGACCAGCGTCAGGAAGGTCGAGACCGACAGACCGGAGATGATCGTGATGCCGAGGGGACGCCAGAAATCGGAGCTCTCGGCCCCGATCACGAGCGAGAACTGCCGCCAGTCGATGTCCACACCCGTCGCCAGGGGCACGACACCGAGGATGGTCGACACCGCGGTGAGGACGACGGGACGCAGACGTGTGCGCCCCGCTTCCAGCAGCGCCTGTTCGAGCGGCATGCCTTCACGGATTTTCTGCTTGGCGAAATCCAGCAGCACGATGGCGTTTTTCACCACGATTCCGGCGAGTGCGATGACACCGACCCCGGTCATGATGACACCGAAGGGCGTCTGCGTGATCAGCAGTCCGAAAAGCACGCCGATCAGCGAAAGCACGACGGAGATCATGATGACCACCGGCACCTTCACACTGTTGAACTCGCTGACCATCAGCAGGAAGATCAGGAAAATCGTGATGATCAGTGCCTGCGAAAGAAACGCTGCGGCCTCTTCCTGTTCCTGCTGTTCTCCTGTGAAATCGATCGTGTAGCCATCGGGCATCGGGAAGTCTTCCAGCGTCGCCTGCACATCGGCCAGCACATCATTGGCAAGACGGCCCTGCGCATCCGCAGCGATGGTGATCACGCGCTTGTAGTCCTTGCGGCGAATGTCGGTCACACCGGTCGTGCGCACGACACTGGCCACCGAGGTCAGCGGCACCGACAGAAGTTTGCCGCGACGGTTCATGAAGGTGATGTTCAGAC
>CAJXSA010000336.1 GCA_913060595.1 uncultured Ignavibacteria bacterium | reverse complement strand
ATGACCCACTGTTCTGACATCTCAATCCCGCCTGTTGATCACTGGCTCGAAAGGCCATGGTTCGCCCCGCTGCTGCTTCTTGCGGTACTGCTGGGGTTATACCTGCCATACATCATCGCGCACCCGGAGTTCTATCTCGACGACTGGTACTTCCTCGCGCTGCTGACGGAGCACGGCATCCCGCATCCTTTCGAGGGCACGACGTACCTGTATCACGCGGCCATGCGTCCTCTGTTCATGCTGACCATGGCGTGGGATATGGTACTGTTCGACGACGCCAGCGGCTGGTACTATGTCACGAATCTGCTCATCGTCTGGGGCGGTGCGGTGGCTCTGTATCATCTGCTGCGGGCGGTGGCGCAGGAGTTTTTCGAAACGGATGCACGGCTGGTGCCGCTGCTGCTGGCAGTGGCCTTCGTCGCGCATGCGGACATGTTCTACGGTGCGGTGTGGATTTCCAACCGCACCGAGTCTTTCATGATCCTGCTCTACATGCTCGGCGTTCTCTCCGCGCTGCGTTATTTCAAACGTGCTTCGGCGGCCTGGCTCGTGGCCACCGTGCTGCTCTTCACCCTCTCCCTGGCGACGAAGGCTCAGGCCGCGCATTTTCCCCTGCTTTTTCTCTTTGTCGGTTGGCTGATGCGGCGCGGAGGCCGCACAGCGGTGTCGCATCGCGGTATTGTGCTCGCAAGTCTGTCGCTGTTCGGAGTCAGCATGCTGTATGCATTGGTTACGATGCAATATGACCCGGCGCTCACCGTACTGCCGTTTGCGTGGATTCCCGAGAAAATCATGGCCGCGATCGGGATACTGCTGGTCGCCATTAATCCCTCCATCGCGGAACCGGTGTACACCTTCTTTGTGCACAACAAGCTGTATGCGGGAATCGCCCTTGTCCCGCTGTCCCTCCTCGGCGTGTGGCTGCTGCGCCGCCTGGCGGGTCGGGACCGATGGACGCTGCTGGCGTTTGCCGCGGTCTACGCCATCTCGATGTACCCTCGAATAATGCATCACGCCGCTCCGCGGGTGAACGCCATACAGGTCGTGGTCGTGATCGTTGTCCTCTGCTGGATCGCCCTGCGCATTCCGCGCATCCCGGCCCTGCTGCTGCTCGCGGCCTTTACGATCTCACAGTTCCTCGGCACCATATTCGTCGAGCTGCCGCGCTGGTACTTCGCGGCGGATAACACCCGGTACAAAAATGTTGTGGCGCTTGAGCAGGAGCGTCCCGGGCGTTACTACATGCTCGTCGCCTGGCAGCATTTCGATCCCTACGCCATGCATTTTTTCCGCACCGGGCACTTCGGCAGGGACAGCACATGGATGGTTTCCCCTCTGCGGATCGACCGATCTTTCGGCCACCGGGGCTTCACCTACGACATCACTCAGAGGGATGGCAGTATCACCTTCGAATCCAATGATGCCCGTGTGTATTTCGCGCATGACACGAGCAAAACGTATTACCCGGGATTTCACTTCGACTGGCAGCGGGAGGGCAAACCGAAGCGTTTCATGGAAGTCACGGTGTCATGGGATTCTCTGCCGCGGGATCTGCAGTATTACGTGGAACGGAACTACCGCCTGGAACGCATCATGCTGACCGATGACGGGACGCACTGAAACGGCGACGGTTTTGTCCGCCGCGAAGCTCCGCTCTCTGCGTGAAAAGGGATGGACCGCAGCTGCGATCTGGGGCGGTGCGCATGTGCTCATCGGACTGCTGCTGCATGTGTCAGGACAGCTCGGCTGCAACGGGAACTGGGCGGATTTCTGGCAGATTCCCGGGGGCGGCTTTCTCACCGGCGGCGCACTGTCCGACCTCTGGTACATGCATGCCCAGCCACCGCTGTACACACTGTATCTTGCACTGCTGTTCAGAATCTTCCCGGCACATGAAACCATCTTTGTCCTGAGCAACGTCCTGATGGCCGGTGTGTCGGTCGCACTTCTTGCCATGATTCTGCGATGGCTGCAGCTGCCCACCATTCTGCGACGCATTCTCCTTGCAGTCGTCCTCCTGCACCCGGCGCTGTACGTGTTCGCGCATTACGAGCTGTACGCTGTCCCTACGGTGTTTCTCGCAACTACTGCGGCCGCAGGACTGGTGCGCGGTGTGACGGTTCGCGAACTCACACCCTTCGTGTTCGCCCTTGTCACCTTCGCGCTGCTCATTCTGACGCGCAGCGCGTACCAGCTGCCGCTGCTGCTGTTGCCGCCGCTGCTGGCCGTGCGCCTGCTGTCCCGACCGCAGCAGCGCAGACTCTTCGCTGTCACAGCTGCCACGCTGCTGCTCGTCGGCGCATGGTACGTGAAGAATCAGTGGCAATACGGTTTTTTCGGCACGTCCAGCTGGTACGGCATGAATCTTTACAAGGTCGTGCTGGCCGGGGGCAGCGTCCCGGAGGATTTTCCCGCACGTGAGACACACGGCTGCGTGACGGTGCATCCACCCTTTTCCCCGCCGCATGTCTACGCGGACTGCGGATACAACTCCCGAAGCAGCATACCAATGATCGACCGCGACGATCAGCACAATGTGAACATTCCCGCCGTGAGTGCCGCATACGCGAGCGCCGCCTTCTCCGCCATCAGCGCCAGGCCCGGTCGCCACGTCGCGCATGCATTCAGCGGGATGCAGCACTGGTTCTATCCCAGTTCGGTGCCCCTGATCTGGGGACCGGAGAAGCATCACGACTTCCGGCAGTATGAACGGCGTTATTACGGCCTCCTGGGGGGGCGCTACCTCGCACGCATCATCGGCGTTCGCAGCGACTTGATGTGGACATACGCCGCGGGTACGATACTGCTGCTTCTCGCCGTCGCACGCGTCCTCGTCCGCCTTGTGCGCGGATCAGCGACGGCTGTGGAACGCGCCGCCCTGGGCCTGGCCGCGCTCGTCGCCTACAATCTCGTGGTGTCTTCCCTCGGTGAATTCGGGGAGAACAACCGCTTCAAGTTCGATGTCGAGCTGCTGCTGCTTGCCGGCATCGCCTGGACCCTCACAGGCATCGTGCAGTCACTCCGCAATAGCTTCGGGCGAAACGTGTTCGCATGAACAAGCGCAATGATGTCAACACGCGTCTCGGACGTCTTCCGCCGTTGAAACGCGAACACGCATGGCAGTACATCATGGCGGTCACCCTTGTGACGGGCATCGCCCTGCGACTCGTGCTCTTTTTCCTCCAGCGTGACCTCTGGGTGGATGAGTGCATGCTGGTCCTCGGTGTCATCTGGCAGCCGTTGCCCATGCTGCATGAGCCGTTGCCCTACCTGCAGCAGGCGGGTGTGGGATATGTCTGGCTGCTGAAGGGGATGAGCGTGCTGTTCGGCAATTCGGAGCTGTCATTCCGCGCCATGTCGATGCTGGCGAGCATCGCTGCGCTTCCGCTGTTCGCCTGGCTGCTGCGCCGCGGCGCGCTGCACCGGGGCATCGCCGCGCTGATTCTGCTGATGGCGGCGATCAACCCGCTGCTGCTGCAGTACGCGGGCGACGCGAAGCAGTACAGTCTCGACGGACTGCTGGCCGTAGTCATGCTCGTCGTCTTTCGATCGCCGCTGCGCGAGCGCCTGGTGGTCATGCTTCCGCTGCTCGTGTTCGGCGTGCTCGCGAGCCATCCCTTCGTCTTCGTCGCCGCCGCGTTCTGTGTCGCCTGGGCGATGGAGCTGCGGCGCGTGCTGCATGCGCGGCTGCTGCTGTGCGCCGCGGTCACCGCGGGCGTTTTTCTCGCGCATTATTTCCTCTTCATCGACAGGGGGCTCGACACCGTCCTGCACAACGATTTCATGCTCTGGTATCACAACGTCGGCTTTGCGCCCGTGACCTTCTGGGAGGCCGAGACATGGTCGTGGTACTTCGGGAAGGTCTCGTCCTTGTTCAACAGCATGATGGGCTTTCGCTGGATGATATTCGGCCTGCTGCCCGTCGTGTTCGGCGTGGCGGAACTGATGCGGAGAAAGGAATGGCCTTTTCTTGTCCTGTTGCTCCTGCCGTTGCTTTTCGCGATGGCGGCTTCGGCGCTGCAGCTGTATTCCGTGCGCGACCGCCTGCTGCTGTTCACGCTTCCCTCGCTGCTGCTCCTGCTCGGCTATGGAATCGAATACCTGCGGGCGTCCCTCAATCGCAGGTCCGCTGCGTACGTCCTCCTGGCATTCTTCGTCGCCGTCGGCGTGATCTACCCGGTATACGGACTCGCGCAGCGTTTCGCGCGCTACGGAGACCTCGGGACGAAGGAGGAAATCGGCGCCGCTTTCCGTTACGTGCGGGAGCATCGCCGGGAAGGCGAGGCGCTGCACGTTGCGTGGAATGTTTATCCGAACATCA
>CAJXSA010000335.1 GCA_913060595.1 uncultured Ignavibacteria bacterium | reverse complement strand
AAGTGAGTGGATCGACGAGGATATCGCATCCTCGACCAACCTCGACGATTTCGTGTTCTCCTATGGCGCCGGCGGCGGTGTCATGTTTCGTGTCTACAGGGGGGAAACAGATGAACCCGGCAAGGGCATGGAGGTGTTCATCGACCTCAAGGTGCGCTATCTCTACGGCGGCGAGGCGAAATACTACGCCTTCGACGACGAGAACATGCCGCTTGTCACGGACGCCAACGGTGCGCCCGCTCTCGACGAATCAAAAGCGCTGCAGTCCAGCACAGACATGCTGAATTTCCTCATCGGCGTGAGCGTGCGCATCTGAACAGGATCGCGGTCGAGGTTTCCACTGCAGTCCGTATCAGCCTGAATGAAAAACACCCGGCCCGCTGGCCGGGTGTTCTGCATCACGGTGCCAGCAGAGACGAATCAAATCAGGGCGTCATCTTTCCAGCCCATGCGAATCAAATCAATGTGTGCCGGATCGGCATAGCCGAGGCCGTGCCGCGTCTCGGCGAGCCGGATGTGCTTGGGTGGTGGATTGATCGGCCGGTCCTCCCCGAAATATGCGCGCCGCTTCGCCTCGATAATGCGCGCGCCCACGGCGTCCACGGCCACGGGATCGAAACCCACCAGCAGTCCGTTGTAGCGCCAGATGTATTTCGGGTCGTAATGATGCGGTCCGCTGCCATGGAACAGCGGGGTGAGCATCACGAGCACGTTCAGTCTCGTGCGGTCGATGACATGCGGCAGCTTCCAGACCGTGGCGAGGTCGGCGCAGCTGTCGCCGTGCAGCTCGGCGGGACGCTCGACGAACATGATGTAATTCTTGATCAGTGTGCCCAGCCCCGACCAGTGATGGGTGCGCATGGGACGCACGTTGATAAGCGCCGTCGCTTTTTCAAAGCCCTCGTTCCCGAGAACGCCGCGGTCGTCGACGGCGATATGATCTTCCGGCACCCCGGCCTCCATGATGCGCTTCGCGGCATGCCGTTCGAGTGCGACCGGTGTCCGAAGATAGCGCCAGACATTGGTCTTGATGCCCACGCGATCATCGGGCGCGATCATCGTCTGCCATGCCGCCTTCGCATCCTTCGCCTCGCAGAGTTTCACCACCGCCTCGTCGAACATGCGGGCCAGCACGTCGCTCCGGGGCTTGTTGAGCCTGTCGAGTACGTGTTCGTCGCGAATGAGTATCACGCGTGATTTCTTCTTCGGCAGTGCCAGAAGTCCCTCGGGCAGGGACAGGTGCAGTGCTCCGAGCGCCGCCGCCGCGCCGCATGCCTTGATGAACTCCCTTCTGCCTCTGCTGCCGTCATTCATGTCCGCCTCGCTTTTCTACTGGAATTGCGTTCGTATACGGTTCAGCAATGTCGTTGCGGTTTTTTCGTCTGTCGCCCGGTGCACGAGGATGAGGTGAGCGGCACGGATGTCAGCCGTGAAGCAGCCGTCCTCGTTCCGTATCATGTTTGCGTCGGCAGGTACCCGGTAATGCGTTTTCCATCGCGCGAGTGCATCCGATGCGGCGGAGCCGTCCGGGTAGCAAATCAGGAACACGGTGGCCTCGGCGTCACCGATGCGATACTTCGCCACCGCCGCCTCCGTCGAGTCGCCGATGCCGAAAATATCGTCGTGCGCGATCAATCCGTAGACATTCTGCCAGGCGTGATGCCGGAAATAACGCACTGACGGAGCGCGCAGCCCCTCCTCCGGAAAACGTTCAAGCAGCCGCGGGGGGGCCGTTTCCCCTTCAATCTGTTTTTCGATATGCCGGGCGATTGCCATCACCGCCTCCCGCGCTTCCGGCGTTTCCGGTGTGGCGAGAACCGAGACATAGTAGCGGTCCTTCCAGAACAGCAGCAGTCCGGCGCCGTACTGTCCTCCGCCCCCGATGTCCGTGTTTTCCTCCTCGCGCGACATCGAGTACACGCCATAGGCGTCCTCCGCTGCTCCGAAGCGAAAAATGTCCACGGTGATATCCGGCTGCTCCTCCCGCGTATACACCCGGCTGCGTCCTTCTTCGAAGGAGTAGGAAAGAAACAGTTCCGCCCCGCCGTTGATGTATTCATGCAGCGTGCTCCGATTCCAGCTGTCCCGGATATCGGTGCTCCAGCCCGCGATGCGCTCGGGCAATACGGGGAAGGGGGCGTCGTGTTCTCCATGCATATCGCCGGTCGCGGTGAACGTGAGAGCGGCTGTGAATATGAGCATCATGGCAGTCATTGTATGGGCGCCAGCGTCCCGCTCGCAGGCGTGCAGACGAGCAGCGCGGGGCAGAAAACGGGAAGGTGGCGGTGGAACATGGACGCTTCGATTTCTGTGTGCAGGAGATCGGAATATCGCAGGTGCACCATGTAATCGCAAGTCGCACGCTTTTTCCGCGGAGACATTTTGTGTATTCTCGTTTCGGATGAACGCAGATTGATTTCACAGCGGAGTATCACATGGCAGAGCACAACCTCCCTGACTGGACCCGTGAATTCCCGGGAGCCATCACCGTCTGTGATGCGGACGGCATCATTCTCTCGTTGAACGATGCCGCGCTCGCGCTGTTCGCGGACGACGGGGGAGCGAAGCTGCTCGGCACGAACGTGCTCGACTGTCACCCGGAACCGTCCCGGACGAAACTGCTCGGCATGCTTCGCGATGGGCTCTCCAACACCTACACCGTGCGCAGCAAGGGACGGACGAAGCTCATCACCCAGCAGCCATATTTCACCGGGGGACACTTCGCCGGCATCGTGGAGATCTCATTCGTGCTTCCCGATCCCCTCCCGCATCACGACAGGGAATAATTTCTCACCGGTGGGAAATAATGCATGCCCGGGACACTGAGTTATTTCCTACAGTTGGGAAATAATTCATGCCCGGGACGCGGAATAATTTCTCACCGGTGAAGAGTAATTCCCCATGACGCGGTGCATTACTCGTTCAAATCGTCGACCTCTGCTCCCCCGGTCACACGGAATGCTGTGCGTAGACGCATGAACTTGGTGCGCAGTCCGTCGGATTCTCGTCTGAGCTGCACCTGCATGATCAGCAGCTTGACGGCGAGACCATCGTTTGCCGCCTCGATTTCCATGCGCTCCGGAGGGATGTCCTGTGCGCCGCTGCCTTCATATGCGGCCAGCAGCGTGTCGGCGAGCGCTGTCAGCGGTATGCGCAGCGAATCAGCCGTCTCTTCCTCGGGCGCGAAAACGAAGGTCAGCGTATCCAGCGTGGCGTTCATCCGGTATGTGACATGTTCCGCCCCGACCGTCGCTTCCCGACGGCTTTCGCTGAAAAAGGCTTCCGGCAGCAGGCGATCGTAGCCGCGCACCGACAGCGCGACGTTGCGCGCCGCGTCGAAGCGCAGTTCGCCCTCGGGCGCTGACTTCCGCACGGCGACGTAGTCGATGCCGAGCAGGGCGGCCACGTCCGCGGGACTCTTCCAGGCGGACCATGCATCGGCGTCGGCGCGCAGCGACACATCGAACCACTGTTCGATGGCTGCGTACCCGTGCATCGAATGCATGTACTGAAGGATGGCGTTGATCTCCCCGGCATCATCCAGGGATGGTTCTTTCTCCGCCGTACGGATTTTCCCGTCGGTGAGCAGGCCGTTGGTCTCGAGCAGTCCTTCGAGTCGCGCGGACTGGCTCTGCTCGGAGACGGAGAACATGCCCCAGGGACCGAAGGAGATCAGCAGGGCGAGGATGCAGAGACTGACCGGTATGCGCGTGATGTGCCTGCCGCGGCTGAAGAGGAAGTACAGCGCCATCACGGCGAGCCAGGCACCGACGAGCACGCCGAGGTAGCGGCCTTCCGTCATGCCGTATTCCGAAATCCTGCGGGATATGGCGAGGAAGTACAGCACGAGCAGGGGCAGCAGCGCGACCCAGAACCAGGTGGCGGCGCGGGTGATCCAGCGCGCCTCGTCGCGTGTGCGCAGGGGATACAGGAGCAGGAGCGAGAGCAGTCCCGTCGCGGAAAAGCCCAGGATGAGGCGGCTCACCCAGCCGTAGGGCCAGGTCCATGAGAAAACGATTTTCCCGCTGTATGCCAGGAGTATCACGAAGTAAATGCCGACAAGGGGAAGAAGAACGTACTGTGAGAAAATCTTCAGTCCGTTGGGATAGCGTATGTCGCCGGCAGCGTCGTCGAAGTCGACCGGGACGCCGGCCAGGAAGAACCAGGGAAGGAAGATGCCGAGATGCAGTATCCACAGCTGCAGGTAGCGCTCCCCGGGTATGGGCAGTTCGAACAGATTCTCCACGGCTGCAAGCGCCAGCGCCAGTCCGCCATAGAGCACGAGGGTGAACAGTCCCGCGGTGAACGCACGCACGGCAAGCGCACGGTTGAACTGCCAGAAACCGCTGTCCGCGTCGCGCCGCATCCACGGCGCAAAGGTGATGAACAGCGCAGCCGCCGCCATCAGCAGGGCGAGGCGCATGCCATGCACTTCGGGTGCGGCGGGAATG
>CAJXSA010000334.1 GCA_913060595.1 uncultured Ignavibacteria bacterium | reverse complement strand
CACCGGGAAAACCCGGGACATTGCCGTTGTTGTAGGCCTCGATTTCTCCGGCGAGCGAATAATAGAGCACGCCTTCCCCCCATGTCGCCATCCAGAGTGCGCCATTCCCGACGGGGATGACGTCGGTGATCGCGTTCGTCAGAAGGTCCGGTGTACTGGACACCGTGAGATTGGTCCAGCGTTCACCGTCAAAGCGATAGACGCCGCTGCCGCCCGCAGAGGTGCCGGAAGCGACCCAGAGCAGTCCGCTCGCCGGGTCGACGTTCATGGACTGGATGAAATTCGAATTCGGGCCGTTGGGTTTGCGGAAATCCCATGCCTGGTCCTGTGCCCATCGTGCGACGCCGTGATTGGACGCAAGAATGATGCTCCCCGCGGCATCGACTGCCACATCACTGAGCACCGTTCCCAATGGGTACGCCGGGGAATCGACGCGATCGCCGACCTGTGTCACGATCCCGTCCGTGCCGACACGGTAGAGACCGTATTCGGTCACCAGCATCGCTTCACCACTGCCGGACAGAAGGGAGCGCACCCGTCCACCCGGAAGTACGCCCACGAATTCTTCCCAGTCTGTGCCGTTGAAGTGGAACAGCTTGTTCAGGGTGGAAATCAGCGGCTGTTCCCCGACCGCGGCCATCGCAGCGATCTCGCCGAAATCTTCCGTCCCCGTCCCTGTATAGGTTCTCCAGCTCGCCGGATCTTTCAGGTTGATATTGCCGAGATCCGCAGATGCCACTCCTTCACCGGTGGCAACCCAGAGCCGGTCTCCGGCAAAGTGCATGTCGAGCACGGGGATTTGCGCACGGAGGGTGCCGAACTTGATCCAGGTGTCACCGAACTCACGGCGCTCGGGATCGAACACGGCGACACCGAATTCCGTCCCGATGTATGCAAGACCGTCACGCATGACAATGGTCGTAATGCCGCGGCTGGGGTACTCGGTTGCCCGGGCGATGTCCGACACTTCGAACCACGCGCCGGACGCTTCGCGTACGTTGATCATCCCGGTACTGGATCCGGCAATGACAATTCCATCCGTCCCGCGGGCCACGGCGGTATACTCCACAGCGGAGAGTCCGTCGACGTTTGTATAGCGTGTGAAGTTCTCCGCCGCCTCAAAAAACACACCGCCGCTCGTGGCGGCCCAGAGGCCGTCAGGTCCGACAGCCAGCGTGCGGACGTCCTGCATATCGGTATACGTATGCCACGTCCCCACCTGCGCGATTGCGTTCGTGGAAAAGAGAAGAAGCAGCAGAACTGCGCGCTTCATAAAAGTCCCGTCTTGATGATGATTATTTTGCGTCGATCGCCGCAAAGAGATTGAGCATCTCCATGACGGTGAGCGCCGCTTCCCAGCCCTTGTTGCCATGCTTGAGTCCCGCGCGCTCGAGCGCCTGCTCGACGGTATCGGTTGTGAGCACGCCGAATGCGATCGGCTTGCGGCTCTCCATCGAGAGATTGGCGATGCCCTTGGTCACCTCGGCAGCGATATAATCGAAATGCGGCGTCGCACCGCGGATGACCGCACCGAGACAGATGATGGCGTCGTGTTTCCCGGCATCCACCAGCTTTCGCGCGACCATGGGAAGTTCGAATGATCCGGGACAATAGATCACATCAATCTGCTCACCTTCGGCACCGTGCCGCGTCAGGCAGTCGATCGCGCCGTCCACCAGACGCCGTGTGATGACGTCATTGAACCTGCTCGCCACGAGGGCATACGTGAACGATCCCGCCTTGAGGTCGCCTTGAATGGGTGTGAACATGAAATCCTCGGTATTTATTGAATGAACAATCTGCGTTTCATGGCCTGCACCATTTCCGCGGTCACGGTGTAGGTGCCGAAGTTCTGGTAATCGTTGCGCTTGCCGCCGTGAAAATCAGACCCGCCGCTTTCAAGCAGGAAATAGGTCGAGGCGATGCCGCGGAAGTATCGCTCTCTTCCGCTGTCATGCGCGGGATGTACGACTTCGATGCCGTCGACGCCGGCGCGGATGAGGTAGGACAGGTCCTGCTCTCCGATATACCAACCGGGATGCGCGACCGTGGATATGCCTCCGGCATTCGCGATGATTTCGACCGCATCCTCAGGGGAAATCTTGTACTTCGGCTCGAACGCCGGCCCCCTGTCGCCGATATACTGCTCGAAAGCCTCGGCATACTCGCTGGTGAGACCTTCGTCGAGCAGCGCGGCGGCGATATGCGGACGTCCCACCGCACCATGTCCCGCATGCTCGAGCACGATATCGAAATCAAGCGGAAGGTCCATGTCATTGAGCTTGCGCACAATGCGCTCGGCACGTATGAAGCGTTCCTTTCGCAGGAATTCCAGTGTGTCACGCAGCTGCCGATTGTCCGGATCAAACATGTACCCGAGGACGTGGATGTCTTTCGTTCCGAGTGTGGAACTTAACTCCACTCCGGGAATGACTTCAATCCCAAAATCCTTCGCCGCGTGAATCGCCTCTGCTATCCCGTCGATGTTGTCGTGATCGGTGATGCTGAGCACGTCGATACCCACTTCGTGTGCGCGCGTGACCAGCTCCTTCGGAGACAGTGCGCCATCGGAATAATACGTGTGGGTATGCAGGTCGACTTTGCCTGTCATCGCTCAGATTACCATTGAATACATTCGGGAAGCGGGGTCGCAGTTTCATTCATCGAAAAGGCGATAAATGAAATACCCCAGGCCCAGCTGCAGCAGCGCCAGTGAGATACCAGCGTAAATATCGTACTTTTTCGTTTGAGATAGTAGTTCTTCATCGCCGGTAACGAGGTACCGGTCGTATTCCGCATCCGCCTGCCGCTTGAGAATGACCGCGGCGACGCCTGCGAGCAGTCCGGCGCCGGCCGGAAGGAGCACATCCGCGGGAGGGAGGCGCAGTCCTTCCCCGCGGTATTCCACCCCGCTTCCGGCATCATCGTCCAGCGGCCGAAGCATGAGCAGAAACTCGCTGCGTGTCGTCGACGAGGGATCCCAGTCCACTCCTTCATATCCAACCGATTCGAGTCGGAGAGCACCGCCCTCCGCATCCACACGCAGCGGAGTGGATCCGAGCAGCGTATCGCCGTGAAACACTTTCGCCCCGTGCGGAAGACTGCGGAGCAGGATGCTGCGCCGGAAACGCAGAAGAACGATTCCCTCACCCGCGCCGGGCATCGCGTCCGGGAGAGGTTGCATCTGTGCGTTCCAGGCGTTTCGTGCAGGATAATACACCCTGATGTGCTGCGCCTGGCTGCGTGCGACCCGCATGGGCGTGCTGCCGAGTAGCGAATCCCCGAGGAATACTTCTGCGCCACGCGGCTCGGATGCCAGTTCCACCATGCCGAAACGCGGGGGATCGATATCCTGCGCCTGCGCCATATGGGCGCAGAAAAGCAGGAACGCCAGTGATATGATTCTGTGCAGCATTATCGTTCTATCCTGTCACTATTCCCCGAATCCAGCGCTGAACCTCCGCCCACCATGACGGCCTCTCCGTCCTCGTCCACGAGCACAATTCCCTGTGGTGTGAGCAGCGGAGGTGTTTCGCTGCGCTGGGGCAGTTCCGCCACCGTCGTGTGCGTTCCGTCCGCGAGATCCACGCGCAGAAGAAGGCCTTTCCGCAGAAGCTGATACGCGACGTCTCCCGCGAGCTGGGGCGATGCGCCCGGCAATTCTCCGCATTCCACGCGGCCGAGGGTTGCGCCCTGCTCCGGATCAATCAGGACAAGCGCCCCTGAGGCCAGCGGAAAAACCAGCCGGCGGGACTGCGCCGCGGGTCCGTAGTATACGGGTGCGTCCAGCTGCTGTTCCCAGAGCAGCGTTCCTTCGTGAAGATCGATGGCCACGACACGCCCCTCCCTGTTCACCGCAATGACGCGGCCGCCGACGATGACCGGGGACGCTGCGATGGACGCGAAGGTCGGCACTCGCCAGAGCTGCGTCCCGTTGCGCGCAGACAGTCCGTAGACATCCCCCGCCGCAGTCGCGATGACGAGAACCGAATCCGCTGCGGCCGGCGCTGCACGGACGCGGGCATCGAGGTCCACGGTCCACTGCTCCGTCGAATCTCTCGCGGCGAAACGGTAGACCTGTCCATCGCGCGATGTGGCAAACACCGCGCCGTCGTGTGCGCAGAGTGCGGACTGCACCGCATCGATGGTGCGCTGCCAACCGAGGGTCCCATCGACGAGTGAAAAACAGTGGAGACGGGAGACGGAAGACACCGTGGCGACAAAGAGATGCTCACCCAGTATTACCGGGGTAGACGAGATGACGCCCTCCACGGGGAATTCTCCTGTCAGGTCGGCATCCCGCAGCGAGGCGGCTTCCACGATCATCGTGACAGATGGGACGAACACCGTTCCGCCGCGCAGGAGTGGCGCGGCAGGGCCACCCGTCGCGTCCAGTGAGAAATCCCACTCCGCATCCCCCGCGCCCGGGAGCCTCGTGTGAACGTTGGTCCG
>CAJXSA010000333.1 GCA_913060595.1 uncultured Ignavibacteria bacterium | reverse complement strand
ATCTCCGCGATACCACGCGTCGCATTATAAAGAACCTCATTGGCGAGCTGGAAGGCCTCGGACAGGGCCGTGCCCTTGTCCACCAGCGACAACAGCTTCTGGTTGGGGATGACAATGAGCGTGTCGACGTGCTTGCGCAGCTCCTCGATGCCTTCTTCGGCCTGCGCCATGCGGCGCTTGCCCTCGAAGTGGAACGGCTTGGTCACGATGCCGACCACCAGCGCGCCGGTGCCCTTCGCCAGGTTGGCGACCACGGGCGAACCGCCGGTGCCGGTGCCGCCACCCATGCCGGCGGTCACGAACACCATGTCGCTGCCGGACAGCACGGACGCGATTTCCTCCTTGTCCTCCTCGACAGCACGATAGCCGACCGACGGATCCGCGCCCGCACCCAGTCCGCGGGTCAGGTTCTTGCCCGCCTGGATGCAGTACTGCGACCCGCTGCGATCCAGCGCCTGCGCGTCGGTGTTGATGGCGATGAACTCGACGTTGTCCAGTCCGCGGTTGATCATGTCCTCCACCGCGTTGCCGCCTCCGCCGCCGACACCGACGACGCGGATCTTCGCCCGGCTGTCATTGGTGTTGTCGTATAATATAGCCATAAGGCCCTCCTCGAAATGTGGGTGATGAGTTAATCTGTATGGATTTCACTGTTTCAGAGTGTTCGCTGTTTCAGAGTTCGTTGAACCAGTCGATGATTTTCTTGACGAGGTTCGGCTTGCCTTCGCCGCCGAGTCCGGCTTCGAAATTGGTCGAACCGATGCTCTTCATGCCGTGCAGCACGAGACCGACGCAGGTGCTGTACATGGGATTTTCCACCTCGTTGACGAAACCGCCGCTGAAGCCGGACGGAATGCCGATTTTCACAGGCATGCCGAGCACCTCGCGCGCCAGCGCAGCCGTGCCCTTCACCAGCGATCCGCCGCCGGTCAGGATCACGCCGCTGTGCAGATGCTTCGAGTACCCGGAACGCTTGATCTCGAGCGCGACGATTTCGAGCACTTCCTCGATGCGTGGCTGTATGATCTGGCAGAGCAGGCTGCGGCTGATCTGCATCTCGTCGCGGCTGCCGAGCCGCGGCAGCATGATCGGCGCGTCGTCCACGATCTCGGGCAGAAACGCGTATCCGTGCTCCCGCTTGAGACGCTCGGCCTGCTCGTTGAGTATGCCGAGGCCCTTTCGTATGTCCTCGGTCACCTTCTTCCCCGCGATGGCCAGCACGGCGGAGTGACGTATGGTGCGCTCTTCGAAAATGGCGATGTCCGTCGTACCGCCGCCGATGTCGACGAGTACGATGCCGACTTCCTTTTCCTCGTCACTCATCACGGAATTGGCCGACGCCAGAGGCTCGAGCACCAGGTCGTTGACTTCCAGTCCCGCGCGCTCGACGCACTTGTATATGTTCTGCACCGCGGTGATGCCGCCGGTGATGATGTGCACGTTGGCCTCCATGCGCACACCGGCCATGCCGACGGGATCATAAATGCCGTCCTGCCCGTCGACGATGAATTCCTGGGGAATCACGTGAATGATGCGGCGGTCGGACGGCAGCGCAACGCGCTTGGTGTCCTGCAGCAGACGCTCGACGTCCTTGCGCGTAATCTCGTTCTCGGGATTGCTGATCGCGATGACGCCGCGGCTCTGAAAACTCTGGATGTGATCGCCCGCGATACCCACGTTCACGGCACGCACCTTGATGCCCGACTGCCGTTCGGCGTCCATGACAGCGGATTGTATCGCACGCACGGTCTTGTCGATGTGCGTGACCGTGCCCCGGGCCATGCCCTCGTTCTCGGCTTTGCCGATGCCAAGAATATTGATGCGGTCATCCGCGTCCTTCGCGGCAATCATCGCGCAGACCTTCGTCGTGCCGATGTCGAGTCCGACAACGATGTTCTCTGCTATTCCTGTGCCCTGGTAACGTGTTTTCATATGCGGTACTTCAGCATGTATTCAGATTATTCATGTACGTGTGACGTGTCCGGCAGGGCTGCGATGTCGTCCTGCGGGAGTTCCGGGGCGGACGAGGTCTCGCGCCAGCGCGTGACCACCTGCCGCTTCCAGCGTAAATCGACGTACTCGAGCGACGTCGGATCGTATTTCATGGCGACGTTTTCCCAGAACGCGGCGAAGGAACGAAGCTTGTCCTCCCTGCGCTGCGTGGATCCGAAGATCACCGGGACGCCACCCTCCATCGTGTACAGCACGAGATCGCGCCGCTGCTCGAGATTCACTTCCGAGAAGAGATTGAGCAGCGCAGGATCGATGGCGGCGGCAGATTTCAGCACCTGCAGGGCTTTCTGCACGCGCGGATTCTTGATGCGCACACCCGGCTCGAGTTCCTGCACGTTCGTCGTGCCGGTCAGGACCGGAAGATCATGCACGGCGGCGGACTGCATCGCCGGAAGGACGTAGCCGTCTTCATCCACCAGCCAGTCGCGCGTCTGCACGTTCAGCAGCAGCGCGATCGGCGTCCGCTCGGTCACATCCACGCGCAGCGTGCGTGGCGGATCCCGCTGCACGGTCACATCCTTGATGAACGGGTTGTCCAGCACCGCGCGTCGTATCGTCAGCAGATCCAGCTCGGCGAGGGACGAGGTGTCGGTCAGTCCCGCGGCGCTGCGAATCTGCTCCTGCGTGGTGATGCGCAGACCGGACACTTCCATGTCCACCCCCACCACGCTCTGCCGCCACTCGGCGGCGATCACGGCGAGACCCGCGATGCCGGCGAGCACGAAAAACGTGACGACGCCGACGGAGCGGTAGCGCGTGGGTTTGACCGTTTTCTTGCGTCTCATGAGGCCGTGGACCGTTTCAGTGAAGCAATGACGTCATCGGGGAAGCCGATGAGCTGGATTTCCGGTTCGAGTTCGACGCCGGTGCGGTCGTACACCACCCGGCGCACATGATTGATCGCATCGACGATGTCGGAGGCATGCGCCCCTTCGTCGTTGACGATGAAATTCGCGTGCTGTCCGGAGATCACGGCGCCGCCGAAGCGGGTTCCTTTCAAACCGCAGTCCTCGATCAGCTTTGCCGCGTAGCCGCCCTCCGGATTCTTGAATATGCTTCCGGCATTGGGGTGCTGTACCGGCTGCGCGGCGTTGCGCTTCAGCAGCAGTTCCTTTCTCCGCGCCTTCAACTCGTCGATGTTGCCTTCAGGGAAGCGGAAGCGCGCGCCGAGCACGATGTCGCGCCGCAGGTCTGATCCGCGATAGCGAAATCCGCATTCCTGTGTCGTGAGCGTGCGCACGCTTCCCTCGCGCAGCACGGTGACATCCAGCATGTAGTCGGAGATCTCACCGCCGTAGGCGCCGGCGTTCATGATCACCGCACCGCCAAGCGTCCCCGGGATACCGGCCAGCATCTCGCTGCCCGCCATGCCCAGCCGCAGACAGAAATCCACGAACTTGCTCAGTCGCGCGCCCGCACCGGCCTGCACCACGCCATCGTCGACGGACAGGTCGGAAAAGTGCTTTTCGATGTTCAGCACCACGCCGCGGAAGCCTTCATCGCTGATGAGAATGTTGCTCCCGTTGCCGAGCACGAGATGTGCGGTGTCGCTTTCATGCAGATAAGCGACCAGTGCAGCCAGCTCTTCTGTGTTCGCAGGCTCGATGTATATGTCCACCGGGCCGCCGATGCGGAAAGACGTCATCGGGGCAAGAGGCTCACTGATGTGAATCTCTCCGCTGCAGATGCTCCGTATGTGCTCGAGCGACAGCACGGGTCAGTCCTTGTTCTCCAGTGTTTCGATGTACTTCGCGCCGTAGAGGTAGATATCGCCCGCACCCATGGTGATGACGATGTCTCCCGGACGCACGAGTTCGACAAGCGCAGCAGGGACGTCCGCCTTGTCCGGCACGTACTGCACGTTCTTGTGGCCGAACTGCCGCGCGGCGTCCGCGATGATCTCGCCGGTCACACCCTGTATCGGACGCTCGCGCGCGGGATAAATGTCGGTGACGACCAGCACGTCGGCGTTCATGAAGGCACCACCGAAATCCTTCTGGAAATCGCGCGTGCGTGAATACGTGTGCGGCTGGAAGACGCAGACCACGCGTCGGCGCCAGCCCGCCTTGATGCCGCGCAGGGTGACTTTCACTTCCGTCGGATGATGGGCGTAATCGTCCACGACCAGGATGTCGCCCACCTCGGCCTTGACCTCGAAGCGCCGGAACGCGCCGGTGAAGCTGTCGAGCGCCGTTTTGATTTTCTCAAAGGGGATGCCGAGTTCCAGGCTGACGGTGATGGCCGCGAGCGCGTTCTGCACGTTGTGCTCGCCCGGCACGCCGAGACGGATGTCGCCGAGTTCCCTCCCCATCGACAGCACGGTGAACTGCGCGCGATTCTCGCGGTGCACCAGTCCCACCGCCTGTACGTCCGCCTGCGAACTGAAGCCGTATGTACTCACCTTGCGCTTGATGCGCGGAAGAATTTCCTGCAGGGCCGGCTCGTCGAGA
>CAJXSA010000332.1 GCA_913060595.1 uncultured Ignavibacteria bacterium | reverse complement strand
CGCCGTGCGCACGCTGCGCATGGACAGCCGCGGCAATCTCTGGATGCTGCATTACAACGCGCCCACCAGCCTGCTCGGAGTACGCACCGCCGAAGGGAACTGGCACTTCATAAGCGATCCCACTATCCCGACAGAACTGGAAGTGGTGATGTTTACCATCGACCAGTTCGACCAGAAGTGGATCGTCGTCGACGATCCGGATTTCCGTGGAATACTTCTCCTCAATGACAATCGCACACCGTCGCAGTTTTCAGACGACACCTGGATACGACTGCGTGCAAGCGATGCGAATGTGCTCAACGCCGATGCGGATGTGACAACAGTGACTGTTGATTTGCTCGGTGACGTGTGGATCGGCACCGACCGGGGACTGCGCACGGTGTTCAATCCAGGAGAACCAGACCGCGTCTCGAAAACCTGCTTCAACACGCGCTGCAACATCGAGGGGCAGTACATTACCGCCATCGCCATTGATCCGGTGAACAACAAGTGGATCGGTACCAAGGAGGGGGTGTTCGTTCTTTCCGCGGACGGCAGCGAGATCATTGCACAATACGACGTCGACAACAGTCCCCTGCTGGACAACGAGATCCAGGCGATCACCATTCATCCCGAAACCGGCGTGGCGTACATCGCGACGGGCCGCGGCCTTTCCAGCCTCGTGACACCCTACGTGCAGCCCGTCACCACGTTCGACGACCTGGTCGTCTCTCCGAACCCTTTCCGTCCCGGCATCGACGAACGTGTCATGATCGACGGACTGGTCGAAGGTGCCATTATCAAGATTCTCTCCGTGTCCGGAAACCTCGTCGCCGAAATTGCCTCACCCGGCGGACGCGTCGGTTTCTGGGACGGCCGGACGCAGCAAGGGGAGTACGCCGCCTCCGGTGTGTACTTCGTCGTCGCTGCAGCACCCAATGGCTCCCAGGCTGCCACCGCCAAGCTTGCCGTCGTGCGTCCCTGAACAATCTGCTGGCATCAGAGTACGGAAAAGGTCCCCCGATGATACCGGGGGACCTTTTCCGTTCTGGTTGCGAAAGAAAGAATGAACTCGCGGAAACGCCGCGACGGATTTACCGCAGTTGCAGCAGCCTGGATGCGGCGCCGTGCACGGATCGCAGATGCAGGACGAAAGATCCGCGGCCGAGACCCGACAGGTTGAGCGTATGCACCGCGTTGCCTGCATCAACGGTCCGTGCCGGGAAGCGGCGGACTGTCCGTCCGAGCATGTCAGTGATCGTGATATCGATGCTGCCTGCCGCTGGTGCTGCGATTTCCAGGTGCAGGCGGTCGGTGGCGGGTTGCGGCCAGACGGCATGGAGAGAAAGTTGGGCGGGAAGGACTGCGTCGCGGGACACATCCGTGCCGATGTCCACCGTGCGGAACATCCATGGGGTGTTCCAGTCGCTGGTGCCGCGTCCCGTCGTAACTGTCAGACGCCACCAGTATGTCGTATAGCCCGCAAGATTGCGCAACTGCACCGCCGTGCCGCGTATGTTCGCGGAATCGAAGACCATGGTGTTGAAACGGTCGTCGCGTGCAACCTGCAGACGGTATGCGCGCGCGCCGTCCGTGGGATACCATATCAGCAGGGGATGCACCGGAACGTCGGGGAGGCCGTCGAAGGGAGTCAGCTGACGCGGGGGCTGCGGAGCGGTGCTGAATTTCCATGGCCGTGACCAGTCGCTGAATGCCGTGCTGCCCGTGTTTCCTGAGCGGAGCCGCCACCAGTAGTCATCCTCATGCGAGAGTCCGCTGATAGCGAAAGTGAGTCCCGTCAGTCCCGTTTGATCGAGAACGAGATCGGAGAAATCCTCCGTGCGCGAGACCTGGAGGTGATAGGCGTCCGCGTTTTCCGCGGCCAGCCAGAACAGGTTCACCGTCGTCGATATCCCGAGCGCGCCCTCCAGCGGCAAGAGATGCGCCGGTGCGGCGAGGGAAGAACCGCTCGTTCGGAAGTTCCAGAGAACGGACCATTCGCTGAGCGAGTTGTCCGCACGTCGTGCGCGCACGCGCCAGTAATATTTCGTATCGCGGTCGAGTTCCGGCGCCTGGAAGCTCGATGTCTTCAGGTCCTGCTCTTCGATGGTCCAGAATGACATGCCCGGATCGCTGGTCACCTGCAGATGGTAGGACACCGCACCGGCAAAGGGAATCCAGCGAAAACGAGGCCTGGTGGACACACCCTCGGACTGATGCGTGGGGGCGAACAGTGTGGGACGCGTCTCGGACTCACTGATTGCGAATACCTGTGCGGAGATGTCGGACCTTGTGCTGTCATGGGTGTCGCGAATGCGCACGCGGCAGAATTCCGATGGATCGCGCGGGATATCCCAGCGATGCCGCTGTAGGGAGGCTTCAATATTCACCGCAGCGGTGATCCAGAACTGCCCGTTGTCGGTGCTGTATTCGATGTCAACCGCCTGTATGCCGGCACTGGACCAGCGTATGTACTCCGTCGTTCCGATCTCCCACCGTTCACCCCCGTCCGGTGCCAGCAGTGTGAGAAAAGGTTCGGGCGTGATGGAGAAAGGGAAATCGCTCTCATCCATGAGTGCAGCATTGCCGCTGGCGGTCACGCGGACCAAGCAATCGTCGGAGACACGGTCCGGGACGGTCCAGAAATATTCTCCATCCGCTGCCGCAAGGCGGACGATTTCATCCCAGGTTGCACCGGCGTCCACACTGAAATCGAGTGTGACACTGTCGATGCCAGCGCTCTGCCACCGTATGCGCTGCACGGTGAGGATCTGCCACTGCTCACCGCCGTTGGGAATGCTCAACTGCACGGCCGGCTCGGGCGTGATGCGGAACGTTGCGTCACTGCGGTCGGACACGCCCGCATCCGTGCTGCTGGCCGCGCGAACCAGGCAGTCGTCGGAAGGCGGGACCGGAATGCGCCAGTCATATCTGCCCGACGCAGCCTGCACACTGCTCGCGATGGGAAGCCAGCTGCTGCCGCCGTCCGTGGAATACGAAAGGTCGACGGCCTGCACGGCGATGTGCTCCCAGAGTATCGCCTGTTCGCTGTCCACGCGCCATGCTTCCGCACCGTTCGGCGACAGAATGCGCAGGATGGGGCGCTCGAACACCGTAAAATTCGTGGGCGTCGCATCATTCCGCGTTTCGCTTGCAGCATCCCGCACGCGGAGTCTGCAGGTTGTGGATGTCAGGCCTGGAACAGTCCATGCGTAGCTGCCGGTCCCTGCGGGCAGCGGACCCGCGACCGTCGTCCATGTCGCGCCCCCGTCCGTTGAGAGATCGAGCAGCACGTCCGTCGCACGCTCTCCCTGCCAACGCACGTCGTAGCTGCTGCCGCTTCTGAGCAGCTCGCCACCGCGGGGTGCCAGCAGTTCGAGCGAGGGTGCGAGGGGGAGTGGCAGCGTCGCCGTTCGGCGAATGCTGCAGGAGGCTGCATCAGCGGTGTAGAATGCCTCGAGCCGGTAGCTGCCCGCACGCGGCAGTTGCAGTGCAGCTGCGAATACGCCGTCGGCCGCCAGCGTATCCGGTGCCGCGCCGTCGTCGCGCAGTGCGATCGGCGTGCGCGTATCCGCGCTGTCGACAAGCACCAGCGTAGCATTCCGCTGTGTCAGCGGAGGACCGGGGGCGAGGGCGACCGTCGTGGTCACGGTTTCAAGGGACCGTGCGTCTTCGGGCTGCAGCGTGATTCGGAGATCGCGCATTTCATCTGCCGTCGTCGCAGCGCGCATGCCGGCGGGAAGTATGCCAACGCCATCGAGAAGCAGCAGCCACTCGCCGGGAATCGGGGACATGACCGTGAGCGCCTTCATCTTGATTCCACTGTTGTCCGTGGCGAATATGGTCGTGTCGTTTGCCATGGCGGCAGTGATGAGGCTCGCGTCGGGCGCGAGCAGGCTCACGGAGGGGTCACCGGCACTTCCGCTGTAGTCCACGATCACGGTCAGTGCCTGCGTCATGCAGTCGGTGCTGATTTCCAGCAAGCCGGATGTCGCGTCCGGGAAGAGTGCGCGGAGCGGATGCCCGGTGTCGAGCAGCAGGCTTTCGTGCGTCGTGATGCCCAGCACGTTGCGGCGTTCCCGCGACCAGGATAGAATGAGGTCGCCGCCGGCACGCGCAAGGTCGAAGGATCGGCCGAGGTTGTCCGTGCGCGTGAATACCGGGTCGGGGAAGATGCTCTGCTGCTGCACGGGCAGCTGCCAGCCCAGTCCGTCGAGCGTCAGCATGCCGGGACGGAACGGATGTGCCGCGCCGCTGCGCGAGACGGGAAAGAACGTGGTCGTTCCCACGCCGGCCTGTTGCGCGACAGCGTCCTCGCTGAACATCAGCGTGGAAGGATAGAGATACAGTCCCGGATCCGACAGCTGAGAAAAGGAATGCAGCTCTTCGACGAACAGCCGGTTGCCGCTGCTCGCGGCGAGACGGAGACGGAACCGACCGTCCACCGGCCAGGTGCCGCCGGACTGCAGCTGCAGGCGGGCCGCGGGAATGCCGACGTCCGT
>CAJXSA010000331.1 GCA_913060595.1 uncultured Ignavibacteria bacterium | reverse complement strand
GCACGAGCCATTCCACCTTGTCGGAAAGCTTTTCCCGCACGCCGACCACGGGTTCTGCGTGCACGAGGATATCGGCACGGGGAAGTGCCCGACGCACACCATCCTCCACACTGTCGACGATGGCGTGTGCCCTGTCGAAGAAAGTCGTGCGCTGTATCCCGATGACGAGATTGATGAACACCGCTCCGCCCGAGGAACGCAGGCGAAGGGTGCGGATGCTTTCCACGCCGTCGATCTCGCTGACGACCTGCTCCACGGTGCGCTGCACGCCTTCCGGGACGCGATCGAGCAGTCCGTCGATCGTCCGTCTTCCGAGCTGTATGCTGATGGATATGACGATCAAAGCCACGATGGCGGCAGCGATGGCGTCCGCTTCCGGAAATCCGACCAACACGGACACAAGGCCAATGAGGACGACGGCGGAACTGTAGATGTCCGTGCGGAAATGCAGCGCATCGGCTTCCAGCGCCTGGCTGTCGTATTTCCGGGCTATGCGCATGAGGGCGCGCGAGCGAGAAAAATCCACCACGATGGAAACGACGACCACTGCGAACGCCCAGAAATTCACCTGAATGTGCACCGCATCGCCGCTCAGTCGCTCCCAGGCTTCATAGAGGATCCAGATGCAGGTGACGAGGAGCAGCAGCGTCTGGAAGAGCGCACTGAGATTTTCGATTTTCCCATGCCCGAACTGATGGTCCTCGTCCGCAGGACGATCGGCGATGCGCACGGCAAGTACCGTTATCAACGCGGCGATGAGATCGAGTCCGCTGTGAAGCGCTTCGGAGAGTATTCCCAGTGAGCCGGTCCAGATGCCGACGCCGAGTTTCATCGCAGTCAGAAATACCGCCGCGACCACCGATGTCATCGCGACACGGCGCTTCTCGCGTATCATTTCCTCTTTGTTCAGGAACACCTGTGGCTGCTGCATCCAGAAAACTACCTTTTTTTCGTATACCGCGAAAGGTGCGTTTTTTTGTCCCGCCTTGTCAGGAGCAACGCGAACTCGTATGTTTCTCCGGGCACACTACAGGAAAGCACGCATGACACATGTATCGAAACATCCGCTCATACAGCGGGAAATAACCGTACTTCGCAGCACGGAGACGACCTCCGCTGCATTCCGTGACGCGCTGCGGCGCGTCTCACAGCTCCTTGTCTACGAAGCGAGCGCTGATCTGGCGACGCATGAATTGACGGTCACAACACCTCTGGAACGCACGCGGGGGCATGCGCTTGATCGACCGGTCATTCTGGTGCCCGTCTTGAGAGCGGGTCTCGGAATGGTGGATGCGTTCCTGGACATGTTCCCGGACGCGCGCGTGGGACATGTCGGACTGTATCGCAATGAAGAAACACTCGAACCCGTCGAGTATTACGGGAAATATCCGGCATCCCTCGAGACGGCTGTCATATTTCTGCTCGATCCCATGCTCGCCACGGGGGGAAGCGCGGTCGCTGCCCTGCGCCTTCTCCGCGCACGAGGCGCCAGGGATGTGCGACTCATTTCGCTGGTCAGTGCGCCGGAAGGCGCACGCGCACTCGAAGCAGCCTTTCCTGAGGTCCCGGTCTACACGGCGGCCCTTGACAGGGGATTGAATGAGAAAGGATACATCGTCCCCGGCCTCGGGGATGCAGGGGACAGGATATTCGGCACGGGAGCCGAAACGAGATGAACACGGAGGGGGCGGGGATCATGCGGTCCCGAAAGACGCATGGACCGGAAACCCGGGATCGAGGATATGCCTGGACGGTCAGTATTCTCATCCACGGGCTGGGTATCACCATTGCGCTCGCCATCGCCCTGCAGACGCCGGACAGACAGGAATCCGCCGTGGAACTGAGCTTCGAGACGGCAGCGCAGCGGATGCAGGAAACGGAGGACGCCCCTTCCGGCCGGCCGGCTGCGTCTCGAAATCTTCCCCCTGCGCGTCCCCGTGTTCCCACGCAGTCCCCGTCGCTGCCCGGACTTCCCGACCTTGTTGTCGAGCGACCGCCGGAGAACGCGCAGGAAGAGTCACCCGAGTTTACCCTGCCTGCGTCTCCCCTGGAAAGGGATTGGACGCCAGAGGAGGCCTACGGGGAACTGACGCGTCTTCTCGAGGAGTATCCGCAGTTCCGGGAACAGGTGCTGCGAGAAATGATCGCTGGCAGGGGATTTGTCCCTGATACCGTTCAGCACATCGAGCTTTACCTCGACCAGATGCTCGCCCCGGGCTTTGCGCCCTCGTGGGGACGGCAGCGTGCCGCGGTCGAAGGTGCGTTCAGAAGTTTTGACGGGGTGTCGGGCTGGAGGCAGAACAGCAACTATGGCGGCGGCATCAACGTGATCGGTCTGCTGCTTTTCCTCTATGATCTGATCGAAGGCGAATAAAAAAGCGTCCCTCCGCGTTGTGCGAAGGGACGCTGTCAGGGAAAATGCCATTGCATTCCCGGGGAAACTACCGCGCCAGTGTCATTCTGATGCTGGCGCTCTGCGTACCGGAGCGCAGGACGGCCATGTAACTGCCGCTGGGCAGATTCGCGGCGTCAAAGGCGACATGGTACGATCCCGCGGAACGGTAATCGCTGACCACTGTGGCGACCTTTCGGCCGAGCGCATCGAAGACTTCGAGCGACACATCACCGGAGACCGGGATGGTGAAACTCAGCGTCGTGGTCGGATTGAACGGATTCGGATAATTCTGACGCAGTTCGAATGCGGCAGGAGACGGAATGCGTTCGGTGGAGGTGAGGATGCTGAACGCGACCTCTGCCGTGTCGGACGAGTTGACCCCGTCGTTGGCGACCACCCGCAGACGGTAGCCGGACTTGTTCGCCTGTCCGAGAATGGAGTCGGCCTGCGCGAGAGACTCGTACTGAATCATCGTCCAGCTGCTGCCGTTGTTGGTGCTGAGCCAGACGGTGTACCAGAACTTGGTTTCCCCGTCAGGATCGGTGGCACTCCAGGCGGCCTGGAACTTCTCGCTCTTCACGTCAGCATTGTTCTTCGGGAAGTCGATGCTCACGACCGGCTTGCTCGCAGAAATCGTGCGCTCGGCGACAACGTTTCCGTCACGCTCGACCACCACGCGGGCGGCTTCATCCGGACAGGGAACGACAAAGGCGAAATGCTCGGTCGCCATTCGCGGATCCGGTCCCGACAGTGCGTCGACCTCGTCGAGGCCAAGGGCGCGGAAGGTCGGGTGATAGAGGTAGCTGGCGATTTCCTGGTCGCCTGCATCGAGCACCTTGAAGGTGTGCGTCGCATACTGTGCGTCCATCATCGGACTGATGGTCGCATCTGCGAGGCGCATCCACGGACCGAAATCGATCGCCTTCGTTGTGCTGTCGACGGTTCCTTCGATGAACAGTGCTTTCTCTGTCGTTCCCGCCTTGGTCAGCGAACGCTTCCCTGAGGTGAACTGCTCCATTGCAGTGAAGAGCTTGGAATACTCGACTTCAGAGATCCAGAGGTTGTAATCGAAGGAAGAGGAGGGAAGCTGGCTGCTGCCCATGAAGCATTTCACGCGCATGCGGCGGGAGACCTTGTTGTCAATGCCTGCCCACATGATGCGTCCGGCGGTGACGTCAATGCCGTCCATGACGTCGATGCCGATGAAGTTGTCGAAGTACTGTTCACGCTGCTCGACATTGTCCGGATCGAGATCACCGCGGCGGAGTCCGAAACTGTGGCCGAGGCTGTGAACACCGTGCTTCCAGTGATCGGCGCTGGAGACCATGAAGTCCCAGATGCCGGACCACGAAAGTGTCTGCGAGGCGCGGTGGTTGAACTCTTCCTTGTCCAGGCGCGTGCCGAACCAGTGCGGCTGCACGGCCATGATGTAGCGGTCGAATGCCGGATTGGCGCGGCGCATCTCCTTGTACACCTTTGTGAGGTACGGCTGCCACGTCTCGTTGAGGAGCGTGTCCGCGGCACCGATGTAGCTGTAATCAGCGACCGTGGCGGCGGTGCCCATCTGCACCTGGCCGTCTTTGATCGGCCATGTCTTGTGCATGAAGCTCGCAGCGCTGTCTGCCCAGCTGATGAGACGGTTGATGCCGCCCGCAGGATAGCCGTCGGCGCCCTGCACGAGCACGTTCACATTGGCGTCACCCTCGTTGCCGAGTGCGGTGGCAATCGCGGTGGAATAGACCACCATGGTATTGTTGAACTCGTTGGCTTCTTCCACGCGTCCTTTCGGATTCTGCGCATCGGTCGGATCGACGGTCACCGAGACTTCGACGGTGCCGGGACCGAAACCGAGTTCGTTGACGAGGAAGTACACCACGATGGGCTGTCCGCCGGGAAGATCAATTTCCGTAAGCGGATTCTCGAATTCGTGGTCCACACCGATGAACTTCTTATCGAAAATATGGAACGTGTCGTAGGTGTTCCCGTTGGCTTCCACGTGAATCTGGAACGGCGTGCTGATCGCTTCTGTCGTCGAGATCGTCGCCTTGATCGCGAATGCCTTGTTCGGGGCGATGCTGTCGATTGCGTTCAGCACCTGGATGATCTCTG
>CAJXSA010000330.1 GCA_913060595.1 uncultured Ignavibacteria bacterium | reverse complement strand
GAATGCGGCCGTCGATCGCCGCGAATTCCCCCAGCAGCTCCGCACTGCTGTCTGTGCTCCCGTCATCGACGATGAGAAACTCCCAGTTGTGCCAGGACTGCAGCAGCACGGACTCCACCGCGCGGGGCAGAAGTTCCGCTCGATTGTACGTCGCCATCAATATGCTGACAAGTGGCTGTGCCATTCCCGCTGCTTCGCTGTGTGTGATTCGTCCGTTACAATATGCGTATGCGCCGTGAAAATCAAGGTTTTTCCCTCTCTCCCCTCCCCGCAACCGCCTCCGCACACCGTTTTTCAATTTTAACATATGTTAAAATTAAATTTTAATGCATGTTAAAATATATTCCGGGGCGTTTTTTTCCCTTTGAAGGACGCGGCGAGTTTCGTAGTGTTATGCGGTTCCGTCACAGAATGGCCAAAACATGCAGCGCAGACCGGTTTCCGCAAATTTCAAGATCGTTCTCGTGGTACTCGCCATGGGCATCGTCATCGCCGTGCTGTTTTACACGCAGACCATCGTCGAGAAGCTCCAGGAGCGCGAATACGTGGCCCGGGACGTATACATTCAGGCGCTGGATTTCATCGCGAACGGCTCATCGGAAACCGGTGATTACACCTTCGCGCTCGACATCGTGCAGGGAAAAATCGGCCAGGTGGATTTCCCCATCATGCTGACCGACGACAATCTGACACCGACCAGTTTTCGCAATATCGAAATCGATTCCGCCTCGATGTCCGACGAGGAGATCGTGCAGTTTCTCTCTGACGAACGCGACCGCATGGCGGAGGTCAATCCCCCGGTGGTGGTCGAATACGGGGACACGGTCATTTTCGGTTACGTCTTCTACGACGAATCCGACCTGGTCAAGGAGCTGCGGCTCCTGCCCTACATCGAAATCCTTGTGGCGGCGATGTTCATCCTCATCGGGTACATCGGCTTCAGCTACATCAAGCGCAGCGAACAGGCCAACATCTGGGTGGGTATGTCCAAGGAAACTGCGCATCAGCTCGGCACCCCTCTCAGCAGCCTGATGGGGTGGCTGGAGCTGCTGCGCGAGCAGGAGGACGACCCGGAGGCCTTCCGGCGCACGCTCAATGAAATGGAGAAGGACCTGAGCCGTCTCAACCGCATCGCGCTGCGATTCTCGAAGATCGGATCCCGTCCCCAGCTGACCGAGCAGAACCTGATGGACACCATTCGCAAGAGCGCGGAATACTACCGCCGCCGCACCCCGCAGCTGGGCAAGAAGGTGGAAATCATCGTTCCCGACATCGATGCCGTCTCGGCGCGCTACAACAGCGAACTGCTCGAATGGGTATTCGAGAACCTGATGAAAAACGCACTGGACGCCATGGAAAGCGGCGACGGACACATCGAATTCACGCTCAAGCCCGGCAGCCGCAATGTGATCATCGACGTGACCGACAACGGCAAGGGCATGGACACGCGCATGAAGAAAGACATTTTTCGTCCCGGCTACAGCACCAAGAAGCGCGGCTGGGGCCTCGGACTCAGCCTCGCCCGGCGCATCGTGCAGGACTACCATGACGGCAAGCTTTTCGTGCACGAAACCTCACAGGGCAAAGGCACCACCTTCCGCATCATCCTCCCGACCTGACCCCCGGCGCAGCCACGGTGCGGCATGAAATGAGATGCTCATGCTGAGCGGGCGAAGCCGGGTTGACTTTTTCGCTGAAAAACGCATAGTTCCGTGTACAGATCCGAAGGAGGTTTATCATGGAACAGCTGCAGCACAATCTTGCCGTTGCACGCGGGGAGAAACCCGCAGACATCGTCTTCCGCAACGGCCGCATCGTCAACGTTCTCAGCGGGGAAATTCATGACGGCGACGTCGCCGTCGCAAACGGAATCGTGGTGGGCATCGGCGCCTATGACGGAACGGAAATCGTCGACTGCGGCGGCAGTTACCTGGCGCCCGGATTTCTCGACGGGCACATACACCTCGAAAGCACCATGCTCACCGTGCAGGAATTCTGCCGTGCCGTCGTCCCGCACGGCACCGCAGGTGCCGTCGTGGATCCGCATGAATTTGCGAACGTCGTCGGACTCGACGGCATCGACTACGTGCTGCACGCCGCGGAACTGCTGCCGATAGAGTTGTTCGTGATGATGTCCTCCTGCGTCCCGGCGACTCCGCTCGAGAGCGCCGGCGCGAAACTCACTGCGATGGACATTCTGACGTACACGCGAAAGGATCATGTCGCGGGCGTCGCAGAGATGATGAACTTCCCCGGCGTATTCCTCGGCATGGAATCCGAGATTCACAAAATCCACGCCTCCAGCGGCAAACCGGTCGACGGTCACGCGCCCGGATTGTCCGGACCCAATCTCAACGCCTACATCCTCGCCGGCGTGCGCAGCGATCACGAGTGCACTACGCTGGAAGAGGCCCGTGAGAAACTCCGCCGCGGCATGCACATCCTGCTCCGCGAAGGCACGGCCGAACGCAACCTGCACGACCTTCTCCCCCTCGTCACACGTGAGAACGCCGCGCAGTTCAGCTTCGCCACCGATGACAAGCACCCCGCCGACCTCGAAGAAGAGGGACACATCGACCATCACGTGCGCGAGGCCGTCTCCTTCGGTCTCGATCCGATGACGGTGCTGCAGATGGCCACGATCAACACCGCGCGGCATTACCGCCTGTCCGAGCACGGCGCCATCGCGCCGGGACGACGGGCAAACATGATACTGTTCGACGATCTGCGGGACATCCGCGCACGTGAGGTGTACCACGAGGGACGACTCGCCGCGCAGGAGGGCAAGGCGCTTTTCACCGCCCAGAGCACACCAGACCTCGAGAAGATGAAGGACACCATGCATGTGGACGACTCCTTCAATCTCGAGCACCTGAAGGTGTTCCAGGTCCCGCACAGCGTGATAAAGGTCATCGACCTCGTTCCCGGGCAGATCATCACCACCGCGGCCACCGCACCGCCGAAGGTCGAGAACGATCTCGTCGTGGCCGACACCGACCGCGACATCCTCAAACTCGTCGTCATTGAGCGCCATCACGCCACCGGCAACGTCGGACACGGCTTCGTCCGGGGCTTCGGCCTCACGCGGGGCGCCCTCGCTTCCACCGTCGCACACGACGCGCACAACATCATCGTCGTCGGCAGCAACGATCTCGACATGTACGTGGCCGCGCTGCAGCTGATCCGCCTCGGGGGCGGCCAGTGCGTGGTCGAGCAGGGCCGCGTGCTGGAAGAGCTGGCCCTGCCCATCGCCGGTCTCGTATCCGACCAGCCCCTGCATGTCGTCCGGCAGAAAGTCGACGATCTCAACGCCGCCGCACGTCAACTCGGCTGCACGCTGCCCGACCCCTTCATGACGCTGTCCTTCCTCGCGCTCTCCCCCATCCCCGCCCTCAAAGTCACCGACCGCGGCCTGGTGGACGCCGAGAAATTCGAACTTACATCACTGTTCACCTGATATCTTGAGAGCACCAAGACACGGAGACCCGAAGACACGAAGATGATTTTTCGCTGATTCCTGTTTTGATATCGGAGTCGGTACAACATTTCATAGGGAGATATTTATATGAAAACGTATGCGAAGTTGGATGCATCCGCTGAGCGCGTCGCAAAAGTCATCGTCGACGCCGGAATGGAAGTACACCGGACACTCGGGCCGGGACTGCTGGAATCAGTTTACGAACGCAGTCTTGCGTTTGAACTCGAAGCGAGAGGGCTGCAGGTGGATCGCCAGGTTATCGTCCCGGCAACGTATAAGGGGTTGCAGTTCAGCTATGGTTTCAGACTGGATCTTCTGATCGAACGTCAGGTGATTGTCGAAATCAAGGCCGTGAGCGTCCTCCTGACGGCTCACCGTGCCCAGGTACTGACCTACCTGAAGCTCATGGGTCTTCGGCTCGGGTTCCTGATGAACTTCCACGCCCCCATTCTGAAGAATGGCATAAAACGCATTATATTATAGTCTCTTCGCGACTTCGTGTCTTTGTGTCTTCGTGCTCTCAAGATGAAACCATGTCCACACCTTTGATGAAACAGTATCAGCGGATCAAGGCGGAGTATCCGGATGCGATACTGCTGTTCCGCATGGGCGATTTCTACGAGACATTCGAAGAAGACGCGCTCACGGCGGCAAAGGTGCTGGGGATCACGCTTACCAAGCGCTCAAACGGGAAGGCGAGCGAGGTGCCGCTCGCGGGTTTTCCGCATCACGCACTCGACAGCTACCTCCCCAAGCTGGTGCGGGCCGGACTGCGCGTCGCCGTATGCGAGCAGCTCGAGGATCCGAAGAAGGCGAAGGGCATCGTCAAGCGCGACGTGGTGGAAGTGGTGACACCGGGGGTGGTGTTCACCGACAAGCTGCTCGATCACAAGCACTATAATTTCCTCGCCTCGGTGGCATTCCGGGACGGCATGGCCGGCGTGGCTTTCGTCGACGCATCCACCGGGGATTTTTTCACCGCGGAAATGGCCGAACACCTGCTGCGCGATCAGCTCGAGACGATTGCGCCGAGCGAGGTGCTGCTGGCCAAACGCGAC
>CAJXSA010000329.1 GCA_913060595.1 uncultured Ignavibacteria bacterium | reverse complement strand
TGTCGAGCACAGAGTGCGGAAAAACTGCGCAAGGGGGCGGCGACCGCAGACCGGCGCGATCAGGTCGCGCGACATGACAGTGAGGAAAAACTCCAGCGGTCCGTACACCTGCACGGAAGTGAATGCGCGCAGCAGCGGAAGGAGCAGTCGCACCGTCCAGAGCGGGATACATGTGATCCTGGGCTTTTTCCCGGCGGCATCGAATGCGCGGGCCGCGATCTCCCGGTGGGTAAGCACGTCCGGTCCGCCCACTTCGACCTCTTTTGCGTTTTGCTCGAGCGCATCGGCGCACACCTCGGCAAGATCCGCTCCATGTATGGGATTGATGCGCTGGTTTCCGTCGCCGAAAAGATACACTCTCCCCTTTTCCGCCATGCGGAGGAACTCCTCCATGTCCGAGTAGAAGCCGTTCGGGGAAACGATTGTGTATTGCACTCCCGCATGCCTGAGCATATCCTCGAAGCGCAGTTTCGCCCGCACCCCCTGCAAGTGCGCCATCTCTCGCGCGAGGAACACGGAGACGTACACGAACTTCCGCACACCTGCATGCTGCGCCTCATGCAGCAGGTTCATGTTCCCACGGTAGTCGACATCCATGTACGTGCAGCCATCCTTCTGCCGGGTGATGCCGACGGATGAGAACACATAGTCCACTCCATCGCAGATGCCGTGCAATGACGCCGCATCCGTCACCTCACCGACCACAATCTCGTCCGCAGCGTCGCCGAGACCCGCGATGCGGCCGCGGTCACGGGTCAGCACGCGGACTCTGTACCCGCGCTCCTTCAGTTCTCGCACAACGAAGGCACCAAGATATCCGCTCGCTCCGGCTACCAGAACCCGTTTCATTTGCTTCTCCATTATTGTTGTTTCCTTTCATTCATCGGACAGCGCAGCACCCAGACGCTGTGATGCAGCAGTCCATATTCACGCAGTACACGCAGCAATCGCAGACCGATCGCACTGCCCTCCGAGGGTATGTGCTGCGCGGGCCAGAGTATGTGCACGCTGAAATCAGCATCCATCACCCCATGTGCGAAGACGCGCACATGTTCGGCTTCCTGCGCATTCTCCACGTCCGCTGCGATTCGGCAGAGTTCCTTTTCCAGTCTGCCGCGCATCGAAGCGCGGGATCGGATTTCTATGATTTCCAGACTTGTCATGATGTGTTCCTCGTTCACGTTTCTGCCGTTCATACCACATCTCTTGCGAATACCGTGCCATTCCCCTGATTCCGGCTATACTGCCCGGTTTGCGAGTATTTTCCCTCTCTTCCACAGACGTTGTGCCGATAACGGCAGTATCATTGCCTTATATGGCAATTCATCTCCTGTTTGCCCGATACGATACTTCACTGAAAATTCGCACCCGGACCTGTGTCAGCGTTTGAAGAGCGATGCAATCCCGGATGCGCACAGAAATTTTCGGGGAAAGAGCCGAACTTCTCCGCCCGCTCCGACGTTCTGTGTATGTGCGGATCTATCGCGGTCAGCGGATAATCCGACCTCATTTCGGGATACATTTTCCATCACCCTACATCATTTTTCAGAGGAGCTATCAATGAAGCGTTTTGCATCGGCCAAGTGGCAGGGAAATCTCATGGAAGGCAAGGGCACCATGTCGACGGGAAGCGGCGTGCTGACCGACATCAACTACGATTTCGGAAAGCGTTTCGCGGACGACCCCGGCACCAATCCGGAAGAGCTGATCGCCGCGGCACACGCGGGCTGTTTCTCCATGGCGCTCTCGAATGTGCTCGCCGAGGCGAATGTCACGCCGGAAAACATCGCCACGAAAGCCTCGATGGATTTCGAGAAGACGGATGCGGGCTTCACCATCACCAAAATTCATCTCGATGTGGCGGTCACCGCTGCCGGACTCGATGACGCCACGCTGCAGGATGCCGCAGGCAAGGCCAAAGCCGGCTGTCCCGTCAGCCGCGTGCTCAACGCCGAAATCAGCATGACCGCGACGCTCGGCGCGTAAGCAGATCCGCAGTTCGTACGTTCCCATGTGACGCCCCCCGACACCGGGGGGCGTCTGCGTTTATGCGCCGCGGCAGGGAATTGGCATTTGTTTGTCCGCATTGTTATGCTATGACATACACGATACGATGACCAGAGCACGAGGCCGACGATGAAAGAAGCGGACAAACTCGACAAAATCGCCATCACGGTGAAGTCGCACCGCCTGCTCAAGCAGCTCCTTCAGGAAAACCCGATGCTCGAAGAGATCATGCGCAATTCGAAGAACGAGACAGAGGCGCTGGTCGGTGTGCAGCAATGGGTCATGGAGGAACTGAAGAAGAATCCCGACGCGTACGACTACTACAGTCATGAACACGGCGGCAGGGAGCGCTTCGAAAAACTGCAGTGGAAGGATTACGCGGCCATTCGGCTTCTCGACTACATTGACAATGCCGGACGCGAGTTCCCCGACCACAACCTCCGCGGTGAAATCGCGGTGAGCAATCCGATCAAACTGCTCTGGCTCGCCGTCAACAAGGGGACCGGCGGGGCCAAACCATATTTCTTCGAGGATATGCTGCACCTGCTGCGGCAGTTCTCCGGCACATCCACGCCCGCGCCGCCCGACGCGGAGCAGGTGCGGGCATGGATGGACCGATATCCCCCCGGCACGGATCCGCGCATCATCAAGCTGCGCGAGGAAAACCGCGAGCGCATCATCAACATTCTCATCGATCTGATCGATGCGGGGGAAATGACGAGCAACAAGTACCGTTTCTCGGAGGGCATGTCGCACGAACAGAAATTCCTGCAGATGCTTCGCTGGTGGAATGAGCACACATTCCATCTGCATTTCGCCATCCGCACTCCGGACCTGCTCAACCGCATGCTCGGCGAATCCCTGGACCCCGATACGATGAAGATTCTCTACGCAGCGGAAGAAAAGGGAATACCCTTCTTCGTCAATCCCTATTACCTCTCCCTCCTTCACGTCCGCGTCCCGTACTTCGCCATCGGGGCCGACCTCGCCATTCGCCACTACGTCGTCTACAGCCAGCAGCTCATCGACGAGTTCGGACATATCGTCGCCTGGGAAAAAGAAGACAAGGTCCGGCCGGGCGAACCGAATGCCGCGGGCTGGCTGCTGCCCTCGCAGAAAAACGTGCACCGCCGCTACCCCGAGGTCGCCATTCTCATACCCGACACCGTGGGCCGCGCCTGCGGCGGACTCTGTTCTTCCTGCCAGCGCATGTATGATTTCCAGAGCGGACACTTGAATTTCAACCTCGACCGCCTGCGACCGGATGAAACCTGGTCCGAACGGCTGCAGAGACTGATGGAGTATTTCGAGAACGACACACAGCTGCGCGACATTCTCATTACGGGCGGCGACGCCCTGATGAGCACTGATCGTTCGCTCCGGCAGATCCTGGACAGCATCTACGAAATGGCCGCGCGAAAAAAAGCCGCGAACGAAGCGCGGCCGGACGGCGAAAAATACGCCGAACTGCTGCGCGTGCGTCTCGGATCACGCCTGCTCGCATACCTGCCCCAGCGCATCACCGCCGAACTGGCGTCGCTGCTCGCGGAATTCAGGGAGAAGGCCTGGGCAATCGGCGTCCGGCAGTTCGTCATACAGACGCATATTGAGTCTCCGATGGAGATCACGCCGGAAACGCGCGAAGCGGTGCGGCGTCTGCTCGACGCGGGCTGGGTGGTGACGAATCAGCTCGTGTTCACGGCGGCCGCGTCAAGGCGCGGACACACAGCGCGACTGCGGGAGGTGCTCAACGACATCGGCATTCTGACCTATTATACCTTTACCGTGAAAGGCTACATGGAGAACAATTTCAACTTCTCCCCGAACGCGCGTGCAGTGCAGGAAGAACTGGAGGAGAAATGCCTCGGCAGCATACCGGCCGGGTTCCACGAAACAGTACGGTCCTTCACACGGGATGCATCTCATATGACGGAGAACATCGAGGCCCTGCGCAGAGAAGCAGACCTGCCTTTCCTCGCAACCGATCGCAATGTGCTCAATCTCCCCGGAGTCGGAAAAAGCCTCACCTTCCGTGTGATCGGCATCACGCGGTATGGCAGGCGCATACTCGCCTTCGACCACGATGCGACGCGGAACCACAGCCCGATCATCCACTCCCTCGGAAAAATCATCATCATCGAGTCGAAATCCATCAGCGAATACCTGCAGCAGCTGGCGGACATCGGAGAAAATCCACAGGAGTACATCGACCTGTACGGCTATTCCATCGGGGAGACCGAGCCGAGGATGAACATATTCGAATACCCGGAGTACGCATACGAGGTCACGTCAGCATACTCGAATCTCGAGGTGTAGCGCACGAGCAACGGAATGACACGGATACGCAAACGGCCGGTCGCATTTGACCGGCCGTTTGCATAACTCTCCGAATTGTTTCCTCAGAGCATCGTCAGCGCCTTGTTGCGAATGAGTGCATAGTCGAGACTGTTGAAATTCCAGTCGGCGACTTCGCGATAGAGGCCCATAGCCTCTTCCGTGTTCCCTCGTGCCGCTTCAGCCTGCGCGGTGTAGAA
>CAJXSA010000328.1 GCA_913060595.1 uncultured Ignavibacteria bacterium | reverse complement strand
TCTCGATATCGGAAATCAGCTGCTTGACAGCGGGCATGGTGGCCTGGCGGTCGAGATGCACGCCGAGAATATGATAGCCCTGCTGCGCCAGCGCCCTCGCCGCGGCCGCGCCAAATCCCGAGGATACCCCGAGAATTAGTGCCCATTGAGTCGATTTTCGTGTCATTCTTCTATGCGGGTAATTATTTTTGACATACCACAATCCTACAATATATAAATCTTTCGTGTCAAATTGAATCATCCCCCCTGCGGGGATGGCAAATGACAGATATCAGATTGCAGATGTCAGATTGCCGATGCCAGATGGAAAAGAAGGAATGATGGAAACATGCACTGGTGCCAGGCGGCGTATCGAGGGCCAAAATACGCTCGCCGCAGGCGAGCAAATACGCGCCGGAGGCGCAAATACGCGCCGGAGGCGCAAATACGCGCCGGAGGCGCAAATACACGCCGCAGGCGCAAATACACGCCGCAGGCGTAAATACGCTCGCCGGAGGTGAGCAAATACGCGCCGTCAGGCGTAAATTCCGAAATCCCCCGGGAGGTTGTACATTAGTGCAGAACGGCACATTACTGCGAACAACCATGCACATCGATACAAACGGCGTAGACTGCAAATATTTCAACGGATACAAGCCCTGTTTCCCCGGAGAGGACTGCAGCGGGGGCTGCAGGCGGGAGAATCCGATCGGGACGCGGGTGCTCATCGTCAATCTCGATGCGATGGGCGACGTGGTGATGACCACGGCGCAGCTCCCCGCCATCAAGAGGGAATGGCCCGTGAGCCAGGTGTTCTGGATCACGCGTGGCAATGCCGTGCGCCTGCTGGACGACAATCCTCTCATCGACCGCGTCTTCACCTGGGACGACGTCAGCCGCCTCATCCTGCAGCAGCAGCACTTTGACGTCGTGCTCAACGCCGACAAAAGCCTCGATGCCTGCGCCTTCGCGGCTTCGCTGCAGGCGGATGACGTGCGGGGATTCACGATCTCCCGGCGCGGTCAGATCGTGCCGGCCAATGCAGAGGCACAGTACAATTTCCGCATGGGACTCGACGATCAGCTCAAGTTCCGCGAAAACACGCGCACCGGACAGGATATTCTCGCCGAAAGCTGGAAACTGCCGTACGAGGGTGAAGAGTATATTCTCACGCTTTCCGGCGAAGAGCAGCAGTTCTGCGCCGAACGGCGCGCGGAATGGAAACTTGACGGCCGCGTTGCCGTGGGCTTCAACACCGGCTGCTCAGTGCTGTTTCCCAACAAGAAAATGACCGTCGCCCAGCATGTCGCGCTCATACGGCGTCTCGCCGACGACGAACGCCTCGTTTTCCTGCTGCTCGGGGGACCGGAGGATACGGCGCGCAACGCCGAAATCGCCGCGCAGCTCACGGAACTGCAGTCCTCCGGCCGTCTCGTGGCGACACCCACCGAGGAGGGCCTTCGCCGCGGCATCTGCTACGAGAACCTCGCGGATGTCGTCGTCACCGGCGACAGCTTCGGCATGCACCTCGCCATCGCGCTGCGCAAGCACGTGCTCGCCTGGTTCGGTCTTTCGTGCTGGGAGGAAATCGATCTCTACGGCCGCGGACGCAAGTTCATTCCCGAAGGACTGCACTGCGCGCCCTGCTGGAAGCGCCGTTGCCCGCACGATCTCGAATGCATCGACATGATCGACCTCGACGGCATCGACGCCGCCGTACGTGCGTTCGCCGATTCCCGCACCACAGAACAGGAGACACGCGCATGACACCGAGACACCGGCATCACAGTATGGGAGGAGCCCTCCTGTTCATTTTCCTTCTGATCGCGGCCGCTTCCTGCGACGGCCCGGACACGGAGACGCAGCTGCAGGGACAGTGGAAGAACGGCGACGGCAACCTCATCCGCTTTGCGGGCGAGGAAAAGGCCTTCATCGGACAGGAGGGACTGTCGGGCGAGGGGGAATGCCGCTACACGATCGAAGGTGACAGCGTCCGCGTGCGCACGCTGCCGGGGGATGACCAGTCGGTCAATGTCTACTTCATGCATCTCGCGGGAGATACGCTGTACCTCGACGCGATCAGCCTCGAGCGTCCCGGTCAGCGGCAGACCATCGGCGGTGAGGAACTGGCGCGCCGCACGGGCAAGCCCGCATACAAGCTGCATTTCACACGCATCGCGGAGAACGCGCCATGAGACACATTCCGGAACAGCGCCCGCTTATCGCACCCTCCCTGCTCTCCTGTGACTTCTCGCGCATCGCCGAGGAAGTGCGCGCGATCGAGGAGGCGGGGGCAGACCTGCTGCACGTCGATGTGATGGACGGTCATTTCGTACCGAACATCACCATCGGGCCGCTCATCGTCGACGCCATCAACCGTCATGCGCACACGCCGCTCGACGTGCACCTCATGATCACCGATCCCGACCGCTACCTGTCGGATTTCCGCAAAGCGGGCGCGGACATTCTCACCGTGCACTGGGAAGCCTGTCCCCACCTTCACCGCACCGTCCAGGCCATTCACGACCTCGACGCCGACGCGGGCGTCAGCATCAATCCCTCAACGCCCGTGGCGCTGCTCAAGGACATACTCGACGACATCGAACTCGTGCTCATCATGAGCGTCAACCCGGGTTTCGGCGGACAGCGATTCATTCCGCAGGCCTTGGAGAAAGTCAATGAGCTGCGCCTTCTCGCCAACGAACGTGGACTGACCGACCTCCGCATCGAAGTCGACGGCGGTGTCACCCGTGATAACAGCAAGGCGCTGCAGCAGGCGGGCGCGGACATCCTTGTCTCCGGCTCGGCCATCTTTCGCTCGGGGGACTACGCGGAGTATATCCGCGCACTTCGCGCGTAAGTCCGCCTTCGACTGCGTCTCCGGCGGACGCTTGGGCCCCGCTTCGCGGGACGCGAGGGCGTCTCGCGGCTTCACGCCGCTCGCCGCGCGTGCACTCGCTTCGCTCGCGCGGAAAGGCCCCCTTCAGCACAATCCGTGAAATCACACTCACGCGTTCGCCGCAGGCGAACCCCCGCGTGAGCGCAGCGAACCCTCGCGTGAGCGCAGCGAACCCTCGCGTGAGCGCAGCGAACCCTCGCGTGAGCGCAGCGAACCCTCGCGTTCCGCGGAGCGGAACCCTCGCGCCTGAGGCGCTGTTGTCACAGTACGCAAACGGACAGGGAGCACCGTGACAACATCAGATATTCAATGCTATGGCCGGGCCGTGCGCATGCTGCGTGAGCGTCGCATCGACGTGCCGGAGGAGCATGTGATCGCGCTGTGGCTGCGTGAGCTGCGGCCTGAGCGCGTGTTTTCCCTGTGCGGCGGCAGGGCGCTGCGCGTGATCGACGCGGGCATCCGCAACCTGCACGACGGTCCCGACTTTCTCGATGCGCGCATCGTTCTCGACGGTCGCCTGATGCGCGGCGCCATCGAGGTGCACACGCGCGAAGGAGACTGGCAGCGGCACGGACACGGCGGGGACGTTCGGTACCGAGACGTGATTCTGCACGTGTGCCTGTACGCGGAACCGACGAAGCGAACGGACATTCCCGTGCTCGTGCTCGCATCCGAAATGGCCGCACCGCTGCGCACGTCCTGGGCCAGCGTACGGAAGACGCTTCATGCGTTTCCCTGCGCCGCTGCAAAACCGGAGTCGGCAGCGGCGGACTTCGGCGCGATGCTCGCGCTCACTGCCGCAGAGCGCTTCTCACGCAAGTGCGAACGCATCAATCGGCGCCACAGCGCACTGTGCAGGGAGATGAGCTCGCCGGAGGCCTGGCGCCAGGTGATGTACGAATCCGTGGCGCGGGCTGCAGGATATGGAGGCAACGAAAAAGAGATGGAGGCGCTCGCCGCTGCCGTGCCGCTGGTGACGCTCACAGGTATCGAGCCGGCGGGGAGGTACGCGTATTTCCTGGAAGCGGCGGGATTCCGCGACGGTGACGGTGCCCCGCTGTTCGAACGGCATGTCTGGCGCAGCGCACGCGTGCTTCCGCACAACAGGGTCCGGCACCGCCTCCGCTGGTTTGCCGGATGGTGCGGGCGACTGAACGAACGGGTCTGGTGGCGCGCGGCGATTGCGACGCTGAACCGCGGAGAGCGGGACACGAGGCAATGGGGGACGCTGTTCACGACAACGGAAACAGCGGAATCTCCCGGCCGCGACCGGGTGTGTGAACTGCTCGTCAACGTCTGTGCTCCGCTGTTCCGCGTCTATGCCGAAGGGCGGGGCGACGGGGCATTGGCGCACAAGGCGGCCGCACTGTATTTTACCTGCGTCCCCGCTCCGCACAACCGTCATACCCGTGCACTCGGCGGCGCGTTCGATCGCAAATGCATCGACACGCAGGATCAGCAGGGAATGACGGAACTGCACGGAAATTACTGTCTCACCGGTCGCTGCCAGGCATGTCTCTGTCGCGCGCATACCTCGTTCTGATTCTGCTGCTGTCCGTCGCGGCACCCGCGGTTCTTTCTGCGCAGACAGTGCGGGGACTTGCCGTGTGGCATTACAGCGGACAGACCTTCCTGACATGGGAATCCGCCGGTGACGGGGTGCG
>CAJXSA010000327.1 GCA_913060595.1 uncultured Ignavibacteria bacterium | reverse complement strand
GGGATAGTCCGTCGCACCGCCGGCGCGGTCATGCGCGCGCAGCATCAGTCCCGCGCGGCCGTGGATCACGGGGACATCGGTGATACGAAACGACGAGCCCGCACCGCGGATGTTCATGATCTTCTGTTCAAACGCACCGTTGACGCTGCTCCCGGCGTCCATCGGAACGATGCAGAGCTGTTTCATTTCCGGTGGTATCGAGTCGGCGGGCCGCAGATTGCGGGACAGCCCGGGATTGACAGGATTGTAATCCGCGTCACGCACTTCGAAATGAAGGTGCGCCGGACCGGCACCGGTGGCGCCGGTGAACGCGACGACCTCGCCTTTCTTCACCCATGTCGTGTCCTTCACATCGAGCTGCGCGTAGCCGTAGGAACGGTCCAGGGCCGCGAGGCGCCGCCGGTACGACCGCAACACGCGCTCGGGGAAACCGTCGAGATGCGCGTAGCAGGTATAATAGCCGTCATAGTGCCGCAGGACGAGGAACCAGCCATAGCCACCGGGTTCGAACATGATGGAGTGCAGCCAGCCGTCGCGCGCCGCGTACACGTCGTACCCCGTGCGTCCCCCGGTGCTCACATCGATCCCCGCGTGAAAATGCGTGCGTCTGAATTCAGCGAAGTCAGAGGTACGCACCGTTCCCGCGCTCGTCGGCCAGAGGTAGTCGTCCCAGTCTGTCTCCGTGGTATCGTAGCGCGCGGAGTGCGTCCCGCTCTCCTTATCAGGGGACGTGCGGCTTCCGCCGGACAGCAGCACGTAGCCGAAAGAGACGACGAGAAGCAGCAGCAGCGGGGCCGCGGCAATGCGCATGACGGACTTCACCTCGCTACATCCTCTCTGCGACGGTGAAGCGCGCGTGCAGAATGTCTTCGAGCGAGAGCTCGAGGCTGTCTCCCGGTGCGATGCGGGCGACGCCGTGCGGTGTGCCGGTGAACACCAGGTCACCGGGGTGCAGCGTGATGATACTGCTGATGTAGGCGATGATTTTCGGGATGGAGAATATCATCAGGGAGGAATCTCCCTCCTGCCGCAGTTCCCCGTTGACGCGAAGCGTGAAGCGCAGGTGCGAGAGATCGCCCAGGCGCTCGGCCGGCAGGAAGTCTGACACGCAGGCGGCCGTTTCGAAGCCCTTCGCAACCGTCCACGGCAGACCTTTATCACGCAGCGCGGTCTGCGTGTCCCTCGCGGTGAGATCGAGTCCGATGCCCACTCCCTCGATATGCTGCAGCGCGTCGTCCTCGCTGATGTTGCGGCCCTCCCGTCCCACCAGCAGCACGATTTCCGTTTCATGATGCACGTCCGCGCTGTACGTGGGGAGCTCGATCTGTCGCTGCTGTGTGATCAGCGAAGCAGCGGGTTTGAGAAAGAGCACCGGCTCGGCGTTCACCTCATTCTCGAGTTCCTGAATATGCTTGATGTAGTTGCGACCGATACAGTATACCGTCCCCGTATCGATGCGCTGGTTGTCGGGAAGGAGATTGATAGCGGGCATGATGTCTGCGCTGTTGTGAAGGATCGATATGCAGGGAAATATACTGAGGGCGGCACTGCCGTGAAAACCAGGTGTTGCTCGGGCTGCCGGTGCGTGTATCCCATCTGCCAAAGGCAGCAGCCACGCTCCTACGAAAACGCCCCGTCGCGGGACGGGGCGTTTTCCAGTCGAATGGACGTGCATGCAATGGAATCAGGTTCCGGCGCTGTAGTCGTCCATGTATTCCTTCTGCTCCTTCGTGAGGCGGTCGATGCGGTAGTTCATCGTACGGAGCTTGAGCGCGGCGATCTCCTGGTCCTGCTCGACGGGAATGTCGTGCACCGAAGTGTCGAGGCGCTTGCCTTTCTTCGCGAGTTCCGCCAGGCGCAGCTGGGAGAGAAACTGGTTGGCGAAAGACATGTCCATCACCTCGGAGGGGTGTCCCTCGGCGGCGGCGAGATTGACCAGGCGTCCCTGCGCGAGCAGGTAGACGCGGCGGCCGTTCTTCTTGATGATGTATTCCTCGTTGTTCGCGCGAATGGTGCGCTTGCTCTTCTTGATCTTCTCGAGCTCGGGGATGTTGATCTCGCAGTCATAGTGACCGGTGTTGCAGACCACCGCACCGTCCTTCATCATCTGGAAGTGTTTCTCACGGATAACGTCCTTGACGCCGGTGGCGGTAATGAACACGTCGCCGACCTTGGCGGCCTGGTCCATGGTCATGACCTCATGTCCTTCCAGTGTTGCCTTGAGCGCGGCGGTCGGCTTGACCTCGGTGACGATGGTGTTGGCGCCGAGTCCCTTTGCGCGGTCGGCGACGCCCTTTCCGCAGTGTCCGTAGCCGGCGACGACCACGTTCTTGCCCGCGAGCAGAATGCTGGTTGCGCGCAGGATGCCGTCCAGCGTGGACTGTCCGGTCCCGTACACGTTATCGAAGTCCCACTTGGTTTCGGCGTCGTTGACAGCGATGACAGGGTATTTCAGTTCGCCCGCATCAGCCATGGCGCGGAGGCGATGCACACCGGTGGTGGTTTCCTCGGTGCCGCCGAGGATGTCCGGCATGAGTTTTTTGTGCTTGTTGTGAATCGTGAAGATCAGGTCGGCGCCGTCGTCAAGCGTCAGGTTGGGCTTGAAATCCAGCGTGCGCTCGATGGCCCAGTAGAATTCCTTCACGTTCATGCCGTGCCAGGCGTAGATGGACGTGCCCTTCGCGGCGAGCGCGGCGGCCACTTCGTCATTGGTCGAAAGCGGGTTGCATCCGCTCCAGCTCACGTCCGCGCCGGCGGCGGCGAGCGTTTCGACGAGCACGGCCGTTTCCTTGGTCACATGCAGGCAGCCTGCGATGCGGAAGCCCTTCAGCGGCTTGGTTTTTTTGTACTTCTCGCGCAGCGCCATCATGACGGGCATGCGGCTCTCGGCCCATTCGATTTTCTTGCGGCCTTCGGCTGCGAGTTTGATATCCTTGACCTTGTAGTTCTTCTTGGCTTTTGCCATCAGGGAAATACTCCTGTATTGAAATGAAAAGTTATACCAGTTGCTTTCGAATATCCTTGACCATGTCGAGCTTCTCCCAGGTGAAGTCCTTCTCGTTGCGGCCGAAATGTCCGTACGCCGCGGTGGCGCGGTAAATCGGACGGCGCAGTTTCAGTCGCTCGATGATGCCCGCGGGCGTCATGTCCACGTTCTTCTTGACCCATCGTTCGATCACCGCGTCGGTCACACCGTTCTTCGCCGTCCCGTGCGTATCGATGTGCACAGAGACCGGCCTGCGCACGCCGATGGCGTAGCCGATCTGTATCGTGCACTCGTCCGCCACGCCGGCGGCCACGAGGTTCTTGGCGAGGTGACGGGTCGCGTAAGCCGCGCTGCGGTCCACCTTCGACGGATCCTTTCCGCTGAACGCGCCGCCTCCGTGAGGGGCCCAGCCGCCGTAAGTGTCGACGATGATCTTGCGTCCCGTCAGGCCCGAATCGCCGTGGGGACCCCCGATCTCGAAACGGCCGGTGGGATTGACATGCAGCGTGATGCGTCCTTCGAGCATCTCCTTCGGAAAGACATGCGTGATGACATGTTCATTGATGTCTTCCTTGATTTTCTTCATCGACACGCCCGGATCGTGCTGCGTCGACACGACGATGGTATGCACGCGCTTCGCTTCGCGTCCTTCATACTCGAAAGTCACCTGCGACTTGGCGTCGGGGCGCAGGTAGGGCATGATGGTCGGGTAGCGCTTGCGCAGTTCCGCCAGCCGCTGCACCAGCTTGTGCGAGTACAGAATGGGCAGGGGCATGTATTCGGGAGTGGCATTGGTGGCATAGCCGAACATGATGCCCTGGTCGCCGGCGCCGCCGGTTTTCACGCCGCGGAAAATATCGGGCGACTGCTGGTGGATGTGGGAGGCCACGCCGCAGGAGTCCGCGTCGAAGCGGTACTTCGGATCGGTGTAGCCGATGCCGCGCACGGTTTCCCGCACGACTTCCTGCACGTCCACGTAGGCGTCGGTGGTGATCTCGCCGCCAACCAGCACGAAACCGGTCGTCGTAAAGCACTCACAGGCCACGCGGGCTTCCGGGTCGTCACGAAGAATGCTGTCGAGGACCGCATCCGAGATCTGATCGCAGACCTTGTCGGGATGTCCCTCGGAAACGGATTCGGATGTGAAGAGATAGGACATGGAAATCTTCCGTCTATTAAATGATCAAGTGCACATGGGTCTATGCCGTAGCTCCGCCGCCGGTGATCCTGCAGCTTACAGGCTCAGTACCGGTTCTCATCCTCCTGGCAACCGACAATCATGAAAAGCACACGGTGAGAGGATGCGCGGGGAACAGGGGGAAACCGCGAATGTTCCCGGCAGAATGCGGTATTATTAAAATGTAATGGAAAAAATCGAATGAAAAAACGGGAATATGAATCCCGATCCCGATACCGATACCGATACCGATACCGATACCGATGGCGATACCGATGGCGATGGCGATGGCGATGGCGATGGCGAAACCGAAACCGATGGCCGAAACCGAAACCGATGACCGAAACCGAAACCGATGACCGAAACCGAAACCGATGGCCGAA
>CAJXSA010000326.1 GCA_913060595.1 uncultured Ignavibacteria bacterium | reverse complement strand
CTCCGTACCCCGAAACCGTCGCGCTGGTAACATCCCCGACCGGCGCCGCCGTGCGCGATATGATCAGCGTCATCCGCCGCCGCAATCCGGCCGTGCGACTGCTCATGCTGCCCGTGCAGGTGCAGGGTGCGGGAGCGGCGGACCAGATTGCCACTGCGCTGGACCTCTGCAACGCGTATGCGCGCATAGACGTGATCGTGACCGGTCGCGGGGGCGGATCCATCGAGGATCTCTGGGCATTCAACGAGGAAGTGGTTGCAAGGGCCATTGCGCGATCCCGCATCCCTGTCGTCAGCGCGGTGGGGCATGAAGTCGATTTTACCATTGCTGATTTCACGGCTGACATGCGTGCCGCGACACCATCCGTCGCGGGTGAATTAGTGGTGCCATCTCGTCGCGAACTGCTTCGAGACCTTGAAAACATTACGTTTACTGCAGGGAAATTCGTAGATTCACACGTGCGTGCACGCCGCCAGCAGCTGCAGATGCTGCTTGGTGATCGCGCATTCACGCGCCTGGAGGGACGGCTGCGCAGTGCCGTGCAGTCAGTCGATGACCGGCATGAGCATATGCAGCGCAGTCTCGACCGGGCTCTCGAAAAGCGACAGCACACGACGGAACTTCTTGCACAGAAGCTCGTCTCACAGGAACGCGGTATTGAGCGACGCATGCATGCGGTGGAACTGCTCCGACAGCGCCTGGTGGCGCACAATCCGGCGCATGTGCTGCGCAGGGGCGCGGTGCTGATTCGACGCGGAGATCAAACGGTGACGACCGTGCGGCAGCTTCAGCCAGGCGATTTCATTTCACTCACACTGCGCGACGGAACGGCGCAGGCAAGCATACTTCAGACGGAAGAACATGGCAAAAAAAGCAACGGAAAGCTTTGAGCAGCAGCTCACACGGCTGAACGAGATCGTGCAGAAGCTCGATGCGGAGGACACGGCCCTCGAGGAGAGCATGAAATTGTACGAAGAAGGGATTGTTCTCGTCGAAAAATGTGTTACGTATTTGTCAGACGCCAGGCAAAAGATCAAGGAACTGCGCAAGCGATCCGACGGCGTCTTTGAAAAGCTGGACTTCGAAGAAGAATAATACGCGTCCGTCACAATTCTGGTTCGCATGACCGACTCATCACATACTCCATTGCTCGACACGATCGACGATCCTTCCGATATCCGGAAACTGGACGTTGCGGAATTGCGTCAGCTCTGTGCGGACATCCGTACGTTTCTGATTGATTCGGTCGCAAGGACCGGTGGACATCTCGGTGCGGGACTCGGGACGGTCGAACTTGCCGTCGCGCTGCACTATGCCTTTCAGACTCCCGAAGACAAAATCATCTGGGATGTCGGGCACCAGGCATACCCGCATAAAATCATAACGGGCCGAAAGGATCGTTTCCACACGATCAGGCAGTACGGCGGCATCAGTGGGTTCCTCAAGCGCAAGGAGAGTCCCTATGATGTGTTCGGTGCCGGCCATGCGACGACATCGATTTCGGCGGCACTTGGAGTCGCCGCTGCGCGGGATTTCAGCGGAGAGGACTACCGCGTCGTCTCTGTGATCGGAGACGGTGCCATGACCGGCGGCATGGCCTACGAGGCGATGAACAACTGCGGCCTGCTGAAGAAAAACATGATTGTCGTGCTCAACGACAACAACATGTCCATTGCTCCCAATGTCTGGGCCATATCCAATTACTTCAACGAAATCATCGCATCCCCGACGTATAACCGCTTCCGCGCGAATATCTGGGACCTCGCCGGGAAGCTCGATCACCTCGGTGATCGCCTGCGCCGCGTCGCCGCACGGCTCGAGGGAGGCATCAAATCGGTGCTCACGCCCGGCATGCTGTTCGAAGCGCTCGGGTTCCGCTACTTCGGCCCCATCAGCGGTCACAACGTGGTGACGCTGACGAAAATATTCGAAGAAGTGCAGGAATGGAGCGGTCCGGTGCTGGTGCACGTGATCACGCAGAAGGGGAAGGGATATGAGCCCGCGGAGAAAGACGGCATGAATCTGCACGGTGTGAGTCCCTTCGACAAGATCACCGGCAAGTCGCCGAAGAGCGGCGGGGCGCAGAGTTACACCGGCGTGTTCGCAGACGCGCTCGTCGAAATCGTCAAGAGTAATGAGAAAGTCGTCGGCATCACGGCCGCAATGAGCACGGGAACCGGGCTCGACAAGCTTCAGCGGGAGGTGCCGGAAAAGTATTTCGACGTCGGCATCGCCGAGCAGCACGCGGTGACGTTTGCTGCCGGCATGGCCACGGAGGGATATATTCCGGTTGCCGCAATATATTCCACCTTTCTGCAGCGCGCCTTTGACCAGGTCATACACGATGTCGCGATTCAGGATTTGCACGTGGTCTTCGCCATCGACCGGGGCGGACTCGTCGGTGCGGACGGCCCCACGCATCACGGTGCCTACGACCTCAGTTATCTGCGCATGATTCCCGGCATGGTTATCATGGCTCCTGCGGATGAGCAGGAACTTCGTGACATGCTCTACACGGCGGTCGAGCTCAAGGGGCCCGTCGCGCTGCGCTATCCGCGCGGAAGCGGAGTCGGGCTCGAATTGCGAGGAGGATTCGAAATGCTTCCCGTCGGCAAGGGTGTCACGCTGCGCAAGGGATCGGATGTCGCGATCCTTGCCGTCGGCAGCATGGTCGCGAACGCCGGCAAGGCCGCGGAACTCCTCGCCAATGGCGGCGTCAACGCCGAGGTGATCAACATGCGCTTCATCAAGCCATTGGACACCGCGCTGCTCGACGAGGTGGCATCACGTTTCAAACATGTGATCACTGTCGAAGACAACGCCGTGCTCGGTGGATTCGGCAGCGCCGTGGCAGAGTATTACGCCCAGAAACACCTGCCGGATCTGCGCATGAAAATCCACGGTCTTCCGGATGATTACATTGAGCACGGCTCGCAGTCGGAACTGTATCGCAGTCTCGGACTCGACGCACTCGGCATCGCTCGCACCGCGGGAGAATTGATGGGTGTCACCATCTCCGCAACCATAGAAAACCTCGCCTGACCGCGCCATCGGATGAAGCGCCTCACCTGCATTGCTGTCGCCCTGCTCATGTTCGCTCCGCGACTGCTGCAGGCGCAGCCGGATCCCATTACGGCGATCCCTCCTGACAGCAGCAGACACCTCGCCCCGGGCGTTCTGTACACGCACGCATACATTCCGAAAACAAGGCTCTCCGTGCATACCCTGCACATCGCAATGCGCAATCCGCAGGTTGGCATACGCGTGGGCAAGGGACTCGAACACATCTCCGGCCTCGAACAGGCGCACAGTATCATGCATCGCTATGACAGCACGGTGCAAGGCCTGCGCGTTGTGGCGGGAAGCAACGCCAATTTCTGGAAAGCGGGTACCATTCACCCTATGGGACCGACGGTGAGTGACGGAAATCTGCTTATCGCGCGTCAGTACAAGAACTGGTCATCTGTCGCCTTCACCGACAGGGGGACGGCGATCATCGATACGTTTCGCATGGATGTGGAAATGGTAACGCGTCTCGGCACCATTCCCGTGAGCAGACTCAACCGGCGGGTCGATTCCGCCGAGGTCGTGCTCTACACGCGCTATTTCGGTCACTCCGTCCCTTTCGTCGATACCCTGGGAATCCGTGAAGCATCACGTGACACCGTGACGGATGATTCCGAGGCGGCGATAGATACGTTGATCATGGCGAAAATGGACTCCGTATGGTCCATCAGCCCGGAAAGCGGCACACTGAAGCTGCAGTTCACTTACCTGTATCCGCCTGCGGCGAACACGCGCATTCCCTGCCGGGTGACCGCACTGGATACCGGATTCGTCCCCATCCCGCATCGGGGAGGCGTCATTTCATTCGGCAAGGGCCCATTCCCGCTTTTTTCCTCACTCTTCGTCGGTGATACCTTCGCGCTCGCGAGCCGTCTTCAGCCCATTGTTCCCGCCCCCGTGATGCAGATGACAGGCGGAACACCGCGCATCGTACGAGACGGTGCGGTGAGCGTCGAGTGGGAAGAGGAGGGACTTCGCAAAACACGGTTCGTGGAAGGACGCTACGGGAGAACCGCCATCGGGATTTCCCGCGGAGGAGATTCACTAATCGTGATGACAGTCGAACCGTATAATCGCAGGCACCGCCGCAGAGGTGTCAGCCTCGAGGCACTCGCGAAACAGCTCATCGCCCGGGGTGCGTGGCAGGGGATGAATCTCGACGGGGGCAGCAGCGCCACGATGGTTGTGGAAGGACAAACGCGGGTTCCGCTCAGCGGCAACAGGGGAAGCAGAAAGATCTCCACGGCCTTGATGATTTTCGAGCGGTTGGGTATTGTTACAGGGCGCGATTTCCCGAAAATCCGCAAAATCATGCGACTCGAGTGAAGATGAAAAAAGACAGTCAGTATATGCTCAAATGCCTGCAGCTCGCCGAACGGGGACGTGGAGCAGTTGAGCCGAATCCCATGGTCGGCTGTGTGATAGTCAGCGACGGTCGCATCGTCGGAAGGGGCTGGCATCAGCGCTACGGCGGACCGCACGCGGAAGTCGAAGCCCTGAGAGAGGCGGG
>CAJXSA010000325.1 GCA_913060595.1 uncultured Ignavibacteria bacterium | reverse complement strand
CGCTTGCCGGGAGGGATGACCGTCAATTATTGCTGCAACGCGGACGACACGATTCTGCGCCTCATGGAACTGCAGCCGGATCTGCTCATACTCGAACACGCGCTCGGACGCGTCAGCGCGGGCAATGTTCTTCGGAAAATCCCGCAATACTCTCCGCACACGGAGGTTTGCATTTACACGACGCTGCTTTCCGGCATCGACCGCAGCGAATACGACAGAGAACAGATTACGTTCTTTCACGAACGAGCCGAAGGTCTCGATACACTGCTTGCACACGTAGAATGCCGCGCCGCTCGCCGGCGGTGTAACGACTTCCAAACATACGTCCCCATGAATTGAGAGGGGGCCGCAAGAATCCGGGGAACGGGCGTTGCGCTCTCCTCTGACGCTCCTTCGCGGTCCCGGCACACATTCGCTGCGATCCCCCTCTCATCATTGCCCGTCTCTGCTTCGCTAATCACCGCGCTATCACCACCGCGAGCAGAGACGGGATTTTTTATGCCTGCCGCCGGGCGTCGCCGCCCGTGGTCTTTATGCGGAACATTCGTATCTTTCATACTCTGCTCGCATGGACACGCTTTCCTGAACGCTGCACGTCACCGCAGAACCTTTGCGGAAGCTGTCTCGTGCGTCTGTGCCCGGAGACAATCAGTTTTACAACAGATATAATGGAGTTGTCATGCAGGTAGAATCGCAGGAACTCAAGCAGGATCTCCTCCCGCTGCGCGCGGTGGATCATGTTGAGATTTACAGTGGCAATGCCAAGCAATCCGCTTACTATTACCGTCAGGCCTTCGGCTTCTCTCTCGTCGCATACCGGGGGCCGGAGACAGGCGTGCGAGACCGCGTGTCGTATGTCCTCCAGCAGGACAAGGTGCGCCTCATTCTCACCACGCCGCTGACCGAAGACGGCATCATTCCTTTCCTGAGCAAGCACGGCGACAGCGTGCGCGACATCGCGCTTGAGACGAGCGACGCGGAGTTCTGCTTCAAAACCACGGTAGAGCGCGGTGCGCGTGTCGTCCGAGAGCCGCAGATCATCGAGGACGAGCACGGGAAAGCGAAAATCGCCACCGTCGCCACCTATGGTGACACCGTGCACACATTCATCGAACGCATCGACTACAAGGGACCATTTCTCCCCGGTTTCATCGCGACGCCGGAAGACACACTTTCCCGACCGGTCGGACTCAAGTACATCGATCACATCGTCGGCAACGTCGACTGGGATCAGATGCAGCAATGGGTTGATTTCTACACGGAAGTATTCGGCTTCTCGCGCTTCGTTTCCTTCGACGACAATGATATTTCCACGGAGTATTCGGCGCTGAAGTCGACGGTCGTGTCCAACCACAACAAGTGGATCAAATTTCCGATCAACGAACCGGCAAAGGGGAAGAAGAAGTCCCAGATCGAGGAATACATCATCTTCCACAACGGACCGGGCGTGCAGCATATCGCCATCGAGACGGATAACATCATCGAGACGATTTCCCTCATGCGCGCGCAGGGCGTCGAGTTCCTCGACATCCCAGAGACGTATTATGACGACCTGCTCGACCGCGTCGGTCCCATCGACGAGGACATCGAGCCGCTGCGCAAACTGAACATTCTCGTCGATCGTGACGACAAGGGATACATGCTGCAGATTTTCACCAAACCCGTCGAGGATCGTCCCACGCTGTTCATCGAAATTATCCAGCGCAAAGGCGCGGAAAGCTTCGGAAAGGGCAATTTCAAGGCGCTGTTCGTCTCCATCGAACGAGAGCAGGAGCGTCGCGGCAATCTCTGACCGCATCCGAACACATGAGAAAACCCCCGCTGCGCGGGGGTTTTCCATTCCTGTGCTTTGGCATGTCCGCGGACTTGCCGTATATGCGCGCAGGACGTTTCTTATACCCATGGAGTACAAGAAAACATATATCGACGGCTATAACGTGCTGCGGAAAATCAGCCGGCTCGAACGTCTTATGCAGTCGAGCGCCGACGCCGCCCGGAGGGGACTGGTCGAGCTTGTCCGTCGTCGCGCGCGCAGCCTGGGACATGTCGTCGTGGTCTTCGACGGTCACGGGGACGCCATCGGTGCCGGCGCACGCGTGAGCGTGGTGTACTCCCTGACGCGGACAGCGGATTCATGGATACGCATGCATCTCGAACAGGAGCGGCATCCCCGCATGTGCCTCGTCGTCTCCTCTGACAACGAGGTGCGTGCGCATGCAGCAGCCTGTGGTGCCGATCTGCGCTCGGCACAGGAATTCATCGCCGACAGGAAAGGGGAGAAACATGACAGCCTCGAAATGCAGCTCAAGACGCATCCCGTCACCGAAAGCGAGGTGCAGTGGTGGCTGCGCGCCTTCGGTGAGAAGAAGGGGAAGGAGTCCGAGGAATGACATTGGAAAAAGAGACGCATTTGTATAGGTTTGAAGATACTCCAGAACAGAGAACAACGTGAGTACACGGGAAAAACCGCAAATATCCTATTTCCATTACACACGGCAGCGGCTGCGCAGCTCGATGGAAGAGGTGTACAAAATCACCGTGTTCGGCCTGCGTTTCTTCCGCTACGTGTTCGTGCCGCCCTATGAAATGGGGCAGGTGCGCAAGCATCTCGATGACCTCGGATCGAAGTCCCTGCCGCTGCTGACCGTGGTCGGCGTGATCATGGGACTGATCCTGGCCCTGCAGTCGCGTCCGACGCTCGACCGCTTCGGCGCGGGTGCCTTTCTTCCGGCGATGATCGCGCTGACCATCGTACGCGAGCTCGGACCGGTGATCACGGCGCTCATCGTTGCCGGACGCGTCAGTTCCGGCATCGGCGCGGAAGTCGGATCGATGAAGGTGACCGAGCAGATCGATGCGCTCGAGGTCTCCGCGGTGGATCCCTACAATTATCTCGTCGTCACACGCGTCCTGGCATGTATTATCATCCTGCCGCTTCTCACCGCGTACGTGGATTTCCTGGCCATTTTCGGTGGTTTTCTCGCCGAATGGCTGAGCTTCAATTCGAGCTTTCAGCTGTATTTCACCGAGGTGATACAGTCGCTGACCTTCTACGACGTCCTTCCGGGTGTCGGCAAGACGCTGGCATTCGGATACATCATCGGCGTGATCGGTGCCTACCAGGGTTTCAACACCAGCCGCGGCACCGAGGGCGTGGGCCGCGCCGCGACATCCGCCGTGGTACTCGCGTCGCTCAATATCATTTTTCTTGACATGGTCATCATTCAGCTGACATTTCTTTTCTTCGGAAGCGGGACCTGATGCAGAAGAACTCCATACTCATCGACGTGCAGAACGTCTGGAAAGCCTTCGATGACAACGAGGTGCTCAAGGGAATCACCATGCAGGTGCATGACGGGTCGAGTGACGTCATTCTCGGCCGCAGCGGCATCGGCAAAAGCGTGCTGCTCAAAAGCATCGTCGGTCTGCTTCATCCTGAGCGCGGCAGCATACACGTAATGGGCGAGCAGGTAATCGGCATGAAAAACCGTGACCTCAACCGGCTGCGCAAGAGCATCGGCTATGTGTTCCAGTACGCGGCGCTCTACGATTCGCTGAACGTGCGTGAGAACCTGGAATTTCCGCTGCGCAAGCACACCGACGCCGACGAGGAGGAAATTACCGATCGCGTCCTCGAGCAGCTTCGTCTCGTCGGACTCGAGCATGCCATCGATAAAATGCCGTCCGAACTGTCCGGCGGTATGAAAAAGCGTATCGGCCTCGCCAGGGCCATCATCAAGCGTCCGAGCATCGTGCTCTACGACGAGCCGACCGCCGGACTCGACCCGATCACCGCGCGCGAAATCAGTGAACTGATACTCAGTCTCGAAGAGCAGTTCGGGATCACGTCCATCACGGTGACGCATGATCTCGAGTGCGCGCGCATCATCGCAAACCACATCTACATTCTCGACGACGGCGTCTTCCAGCACCACGGCGGTTATGAGGAGCTGAAAGCGTCGGACGATCCATACACACGTGCATTCTTCCAGGTGGCCGTATGAAAAAAACCAGTCTTTCGAAGGCCCGCGTCGGATTGCTGATTTTTCTGGGCGTGCTCGCGTTCACATCGGCGATTTTCTTTGTCGGTGAGAAAAGCCAGCTCTTCAGTTCCGTTTTCTACGTGCAGGTGAATTTCTCCAGCGCGGAAGGCGTGAAGCCCGGCAACTATGTCGTGCTCTCCGGCTACAACGTCGGAACCGTCTCCGACATTTCCCTGACCGCGAACGCGGACAGCGTACGGCTGCTCCTGCGCATAAGCGACGAAGTGCGCCCGTTCATCAAAACCGATTCCCGCGCGGAAATCAAGCAGGAAGGCCTGGTCGGCAACAAGTTCATCAACGTCAGCATCGGCTCGAACAAGGCGCAGCGGGTCCGGGACTACGGGTATATCGAGGGAGTTCCGCCTTTCGCGCTGACCAGCCTCGCCGACAACGTCACATCGATCACCGACACCGCCTCGCTGGTGATGGGTGAGCTCAACACGCTGCTCCATCGCATGAACAACGGTTCCGGCACTATCGGCAAACTGCTCACCGACGACGAGATCTACGAACGCCTCGCCGGCACCGTGTCCGAAACGG
>CAJXSA010000324.1 GCA_913060595.1 uncultured Ignavibacteria bacterium | reverse complement strand
GAGCATCGATACGCCCGCCAGCCAGCTTCCGGAAGTCATCCGAACAGCGCGTGTCTGCAGCGACCGCCTGCCAGAATCGCGCGGCGAGCTGCCGCACATGCAACTCGTCGACGGGTAGATTTTCGCGCACACCTTGAAGTTCAGAACGAAAGCACCTTGTCCGCCTCCACCGTCCAGCGGGCGAATTCCTTCATGTTGCTCAGCTGCACGCCTTCGATGAAGGGCGTGCCGGCGATGCCTCGGGCTTCGGAACAGCCGCCGCAGCTCTTGACCTCGCCGCCTTTGCCAATCACGGAGGACAGCATGCGCTCGATATTGTAATAGCCGGAAGGCGTGTTTTGTCCGGGCAGGCCGCAGAACACCGCGTCTGCGAGCAGGAAGATGCGGACGGCGACGTCCTCACCGTGCTCTTTCTGCAGCGTCATGGCCATGCGCAGGGCGTTGTATGCTTTCTCCGTTCCGTACGGCGCGTCGTTGATGATGATGAGTATGGTCTGCATGGGCAAATCTCCTGATGTATCGTGATACCGATGGTTCGGTGTGCGGTGCGTATTTCATCATCCCGTGCACTCTGTACACAGGGACTGCAAGGCGCAAAAAATAACTGCAATGTGGGTGTCATTGCAAAAGACCGCCGATCTGCTCAAAATTCTTCTCTCAACCTGAAACATAATCCTCGTCCGGGTGTTGGTTCATACGCAGGGTTGAATAGAGAACCCTCGCACCCTATATTCCCGACATACGTATCGACAATGCTGTTTTATTCATGCGGGCAAGTGGAGGAGATATGAAACGTGTTCTGACGGTTTCCATTATTGCGCTTTTTGGCGTCCTGTTCCTGGGGAATGCGCTGCAGGCGCAGCCGAATCTGAACTTCAAACGCGTCACGGTGAACTGGCCGACGATAGAGCTGTACATGACCGTCGGCTGCAACGGTTCTCCAGTTTACAATATGGCGCAGCAGGATTTCCGCATTTTCGAGAACGGGGTGGAGGTGAAGGATTTCACGCTGTCCTGTCCCGATCCCACCGTGCGCTGCGCCATCTCCGTGGCCCTGGTCTACGACGCCTCCGGCTCGATGCAGGGCTCGGGGAATGCGGGCGCGAAGCAGGCAGGACGCGCTTTCGTCGACCTGATGGACGGTGTGCGCGACGAGGCGACACTCATTTATTTCAACTCGGGTGTGACCGTTCTGCAGCAGATGACCACGATCAAGCCGTTGCTGTACGCGGCAGTGGACAATCTGCCGGCGGGCGGCATGACGGCGGTGTGGGACGGCTGCTACGAGGGCCTCATCGAACTGATCAACAACGGCGTCAATCCATGCCAAGCGGTGATATTGCTCACCGACGGCACGGACAATACCTCGACCCGTACGCCAACGGAAATCATTGCGCTGGCCAACCGCAACCGCATACGCGTCTTCACCATTGCGCTCGGCGCGTCCGTTAACGCGACGGAGCTGGAGATGATCGCGCTGCTGACCGGCGGCCGATACTACTATACGGCGAACGCGGGACAGATCGCGGCCATACACACGGAAATCATGACCATCATCATGCAGAACAACCAGGAGTGCTACATCACCTACGATCGCAGCTGCGCGGACGGTGCGATGCGCGTGGTGGAGCTGCAGCTGGTCAACTTCTGCGGTGGCACGGACGTGAAAACGAAAACCTACCGCGCGCCGCTGGACTCGACGACGTTCTCCTACCTGTACATGGAAGTCGGCGACATGGAAGCGGGCGGCGACATGGACGTCACCGTGCCGCTGCATCTGCTCACGCCCACGGGCGATGCCGCCTTCCAGCCGTTTACCTTCACCCTGCGTTTCGATCCGCAGTGCGTGCAGTTCAAAAGCGTGTCGACGCCGCCGGGATCCCTGCTCGACGGCGTGCCGCTGACGGTGTCCCCTGTCACCGGCGGCATGCTGATATCGACCACTGACCGCAAGCTTTTGACCTCGACCGGCACGCTGCTGGAATTCACGTTCCATACGTCCGATCCGCAGGACACCACCTGCTGTGACATCGAAATCACCGATGCGTCCTTCAGTGAGGGCTGCTTCCTCCCGAACGTCGCGCCGGGTGAGATATGCATCATCCCGCAGACGCCGGTGGTGGACTGCGACCTCGACGCGCCGCGGGAACTGACATGGCAGCGCGCGCTCGAGGATTACCTGCCGAACCCGTTCTCCGTGACGGGACGTTTCTTCAATACCGGGGCCGCACCCGCGAAGAATGCGACCTACCAGATCAGCTACGATTCGAGCGCGCTGTCGCTGGTCACTCCCCAGTCCGGCACGCAGTCCGGACCGACACCGGACATCGCCCCGGGCAATTTTCACGAGGTGACCTGGCAGCTGGCGGCGAAACGGCGCAGCACGGGGGACAGCACCATCGTGTGCATGACGGCGCGCTTCGACAATCACAACAACGACTACTGCTGTGTGAAAATTCACATCCCGCCGACCGAGCCGATTCTGAAATGCGCGATGGACCTGCCCCCGGTCATCACGGTGGACAGCAGCGGCGGACGCTACGACCCCATGCCTTTCCCGGTGACCATCACTGTGACCAATGAAGGTGGTCTCACAACTGATACGGTGATTACGACGATTATCGTGCCGCCGGACCTGCGTCTCGCGGGGCCCGATGCGCCTGACAACAACACCAAGCGCCTGCTCCCGTCGATACTGGCGACGCAGCAGTCCGGCTCGGCGCAGTGGATGGTCGAACATCCACCGACGCCGGTGGAGAAGCAATACACGATACAGGTGTGGGTGAAAACCGCGAACACCGACAGCACGATGTGCGAGGCCATGGTGACCATTCCCGCGATGACCGCCCCCTTTGCCTTCACGGTCGACGCCGACGGCCCGCTGTCCTTCTGCGAACCCGACAGCGTCACGCTGCAGGCCCCCGCGGGGTACGCCTCGTACAAATGGTCGACGGGAGATACGACGCGCAGCATCGTCGTGTGGACTTCCGGCAGTTACAGTTGCACGGTGAAAACCGCGGACGGCAGGACCGGGGTTTCCAACACGCTGCAGGTCGCGGTGCATCCGCTGCCCGCCAAACCGGTGATCGATCGCAGCGGGGACGTGCTCACCACCGGGACGTCCGATGCCTACCAGTGGCTGCTGGACGGACAGGAAATCGCCGGCGCCACACAGCAGTCTCACGTTGCCGTGCAGACCGGCAACTACCGCGTGCGGGTGACGAATGAATTCGGCTGTGAGAATATCTCGGACGCCTTCCCGGTCAATGTTCTCGGCGTCGAGGACGCGCATGCGCCGGCGACTCCGCGCATCGACGTTTACCCCGATCCCGCGCATCACACGGTAACCGTGGTCGTGGACCTCCCGCGCGCATCCACAGCGGACGTCTGGCTCGTCGACGCCCTCGGGCGTTCGGAACGCATCCGTGGCGCGTCGGATGACCGGCAGCAGGTCAAGGCGACCATCGACCTCACCGGCCGCAGCAAAGGACTGTATCACATCCTCGTGCTCAGCGGCACGGAGATGCAGACCCGGAAGTTCATGGTGTACTGAGCTTCGCCGCGCAGCGGCAAAAAAACATCCGTGTTCATCCGTCCGATCCGTCAGATCTGTGTTCCCATTATTATGCAGAGCATTTCGAGCAAAATCATCCTCTGGCTCATCCGGCACCGGCATTTCTTCAAAGGAAAGCTGAGGCCGGAGATCGTTGACGAGACCTTTTCCGTGGAGGACTTCCGCGCCGACGTGGACAGGGCGACGGGGAAACGGAAGCTGCCGAAGGGCGTGACCTCAAATCCGGAGAACGTCGCGGGCTTGCAGGGGGAATGGCTCGTCCCGGAGGAGGCGCCCGAGGGGAAAGTCCTGCTGTACATTCACGGGGGCGGATTCATCTCCGGTTCCTCTGCAACACATCGCGCCCTCGTCGGGAAATTCGCCGCGGGGACCAGGTTGCGCGTGCTGCTCTTCGACTACCGTCTCGCGCCGGAGCATCCCTACCCGGCGGGACTCGTCGACTGCGTCACCGCGTATTCCTGGCTGCTGGAAAACGGCTTCACCGCGCGCGACATCGTCATCGGAGGCGAATCCGCCGGGAGCACGCTGACGCTGTCGCTGCTTCTGGTACTCAAGGAGCGCGGACTTCCCCAGCCGGAGGGCGCGTTCTGCATTTCTCCGGTAACCGACCTGCGCTGCGTAGCGCCTTCATTTTCCACCAATGCCGGCAGGGATCTCGCGCCGCCCGGCGCGACGGAACTGTGGACACGTATGTACGCGGGCGCGCATGACGCGGTCACCGCGCCGCTTTCCCCGCTGTTCGGGGATTTCACGAGCTGCTGTCCGCTGCATATCACCGTCGGTACGCATGAGATGCATCTCGACGACTGCGTGAACGTTGCCGCACGCGCCGCACAGCAGGGCGTGGACGTCACCCTCCGACGCTGGGACGGCATGGTGCACGCCTTTCCCCTCATGTCGCCCCTCTTTCCTGAAGCCCGCCAGGCGATGACCGAGATCTGCGCCTTCACCAACGAACGACTGCGCTGATACGTCCGCCGCGCAGCGGCAAAAAAAATCATCCGTGTTCATCC